>JAICLP010000045.1 GCA_025925475.1 Burkholderiales bacterium
GAGCTCTTCTGCGATGTCGACGGGCGTTTTCCGAATCACCATCCCGATCCATCGCAGCCCAAGAATCTCGAAGACCTGAAGCGGCGGCTTCGGGAAGGCGATTGCGAGATCGGCCTCGCCTTCGACGGCGACGGCGACCGGCTCGGTGTCGTCACGCCCGAGGGTCACGTCATCTACGCCGACCGGCAACTGATGCTCTTCGCCGCGGACGTGCTGTCGCGCGTACCCGGTGCAACGATCATCTACGACGTGAAGTCGACGCGCAACCTGAAGGACTGGGTCGTGGGCCACGGCGGCAAGCCGATGCTGTGGAAGACCGGACATTCGCTGATCAAGTCGAAGATGAAGGAGGTGGGTGCAGCGCTCGCCGGCGAGATGAGCGGGCATACGTTCTTCGGCGAGCGCTGGTACGGCTTCGACGACGGGCTCTATGCCGGCGCGCGGCTGCTCGAAATCCTGTCGCGTCACGACGATCCCGCCGCGGTGCTCGACGCGCTGCCCGATGCGATGTCCACGCCCGAACTGCAGATCGCCTGCGACGAAGGTGAGCAGCACGCGCTGATTGCGAAGCTGCGTGACGTCGCCGACTTTCCCGGCGCCGACGACGTGATCCGCCTCGATGGCCTGCGCGTCGAGTATCCCGATGGCTTCGGTCTTGCGCGCGCGTCGAACACGACGCCGGTGATCGTGCTGCGCTTCGAGGCCGACAATGCGCAGGCACTGGCGCGCATCCAAAACGAATTCCGGCGCGTGCTGACGAAGGTGAAGCCCGGCATCGTACTGCCATTCTGATGATCCCCCCACGCTCGCTGCGCTCGCTGCCCCCCTCGGGGGCTGACCAGTCGCTCGGGGCGGCCCGGCGCGACTGGCGATGCTGACGCTCGCCGACATCGAGCAGGCGCGCGAGCGCATCCGCGGCGGCATCTACGAGTCGCCCTGCGTCGAATCGATCCCGCTGTCGCAGCTCACCGGCGCGCACATCTACTGCAAGCTCGATTACCTGCAGCGCACGGGCAGCTTCAAGGAGCGCGGCGCGCGCAACGCGCTGCTGCAGCTTTCGGGGGAACAGCGCATGCGCGGCGTCATTGCGGCATCCGCGGGCAACCATGCGCTGGGCGTCGCCTATCACAGCGCGCTGCTCGGCATCCCGGTCACCGTCGTGATGCCGAAGTTCGCGCCGCTCATCAAGGTGTCGAATTGCCGCCAACTCGGCGCAAAGGTCGTGCTGCACGGCGCCGATCTCTCGCAGGCGCGCGACGAGGCCGAAAAAATCGCCGCCCGCGAAGGCCTGACGTTCATCCATCCGTTCGACAACGCGCACGTGATGGCCGGACAAGGAACGATCGCGCTCGAGATCCTCGAGCAGACGCCCGACGTGCAGGCGATCGTCGCGCCGGTCGGTGGCGGTGGCCTCCTCGCCGGCATCGGCACGGTGATCGAAGCGCGCAAGCCCGACGTGCTGCTGGTCGGCGTCGAGCCGGTGCACGCCGCCTGCCTGACTGCAGCATTGGCGGCCGGCCATCCGGTGCCAGTCACGCTGTCGTCGACGCTCGCCGACGGCCTCGCCGTGATGCAGGCCGGCGCGCTGCCGTTCGAGGTGCTGCGCCGCGTCGTCGACCAGGTCGTCACCGTCGACGAAGCGGCGATCGCCCTCGCCGTGCTTCGGTTGATCGAGCTCGAGAAGAGCGTCGTCGAGGGCGCCGGCGCGGCACCGCTCGCCGCGTTTCTTGCCGGCAAGCTCGATACGCTGAAGGGCAGGAACGTGGTGCTCGTGCTGTGCGGCGGCAACATCGACCTGACGATCCTCGATCGCGTTATCGAGATCGGACTCGTCGCCGACGGACGGCTGTCGCGCTTCGCGGTGTCGATCAGCGATCGTCCCGGCGGACTCGCGCGACTTGCGGAAGTGATCGCGTCCACCGGCGCGTCGATCAAGGAGATCGTGCACGATCGTGCATTCTCCGGTCCCGACCTATCGGCGGTGCGTGTCGTCTGCGTCGTCGAAACCACGGGTCACGACCACGTCGCCGAGTTGCACCGCGCGCTCGCCGACGCGAAGGTCGCCATCGTACCCGCCACATCGGACGCGATTTCGATCGCGACACCGGCTCCATAGCCCATGCCTTGCCCACGATACGCATCACGCGCTCTCTTCGTCGCAGTCGTCGCCTGCGTCGCGCCCGTCGTCTTGGCTGCCAGTACGTTCGTCAATGTCCTCACCGGCAGCACGAACGGCATTTACTACCCGCTCGGCGTTGCGCTCGCCGGTGTCATCGACAAGACGCCGAACGTCAAGACGTCGGTTCAGGCGACCAAGGGATCGGTCGAAAATCTGAACCTGATGCAGGCGGGCCGTGGAGAGATCGCTTTCGTGCTTGGAGACTCGCTGGTCGACGCGTGGAAAGGCAACGAGGAAGCCGGATTCAAGCAACCGCTCAGGAAAATTCGCGGTATCGCAGCACTCTATCCGAACTATATCCACATCGTCGCGCGCGCCGATTCGGGCATCAGGACGCTCGCCGACCTCAAGGGCAAGAAAATCTCGGTCGGCACGCCGAAGTCGGGAATCGAGCTCAATGCGCGCGCAGTGCTGCACGCAGCCGGCATCGACTACAAGGAGTTCTCGAAGGTCGAATACCTGCCGTTCGGCGAGTCGGTCGAACTGATGAAAAACCGGCAGATCGACGTGACGCTGCAATCCGCGGTGCTCGGTGTATCGTCGGTACGCGACCTCGCCCGATCGCTGCCGATCGTTGTCGTGCCGATCCCGGCCGCGGTGGTGAAGAAGATAGGCAACGCCGCCTACAGCGACGCGGTGATACCCGCGAACACGTACAACGGACAGGCCGGCGACGTCCCGACGGCCGCTGTTCAGAACTTCCTCGTGACGCACGACGATGTGTCGAGCGACGTCGTGTACAGCGTGACGGAGGCGTTATGGACGAACCTCGATCAGCTCGAGGCCGCGCACTCGGCGGCGAAGGCGATCGACATCCACAAGGCGCTGCAGGGCATGCCGGTGCCGCTGCATCCGGGTGCCGAGAAGTACTACAAGGAAGCCGGCATCATCAAGTAACGACGGGATGCGCCCGGCCAGCAGGCCGGCGCTGCGCGAAACGGGTGCGCGATCTTTGCTGGCGCGGACTGTCCAACCCTGCGACGCCTCGTCCCGTCGGCGGTCGCCGACGCCAAATCACGACCCGCAGGGAGCCCCGACATGAATGACTGGTTCCGGACGCTTTCGCACGCGCTCGCCGACGCCTTCGGCTCGTCGTGGGCGTTCTTCGTCGCCGCGATCTTCATCGTGGTCTGGGTCGTCACGGGCCCGGTCTTCGGCTATTCCGACGCCTGGCAACTGGTGGCGAATACCGTCACCAACGTCGTCACGTTCCTGATGGTGTTCATCATCCAGAGCAGCCAGAACCGCGACACGAAGGCGACGCAGCTCAAGCTCGACGAGTTGTTGCGCGCGGTGACGAATGCGCGCTCGAGCCTCATCAACCTCGAATCGCTTTCGGACGAGGAAATGGACAGCCTGCAACAGCAGTTCGAGGTGCTGCGCCGCCGCGCCGAACGCGTTGACGGAGGACGCGATGGATCTCGGGCTTGAGGGCCGGCGCGCGCTCGTCACCGGGTCGACCGCCGGCATCGGCTTCGCCACCGCGCGCCTCCTCGCGCGCGAAGGCGCGGTCGTCACGATCAACGGACGCACGAAGGCGCGCGTCGACGCTGCAATCGAACGCATGCGGCGCGACGAAACCGGCATCGCCGTCGATGGCATCGCCGCCGATGTCGGCACGCGCGAAGGCTGCGACCGGCTGATCGCGGCGCTGCCCGATGCCGACGTCCTCGTCAACAATGCCGGGATCTTCGAGCCAAAGCCGTTCGAGGCGATTCCCGACGAGGACTGGCTGCGCTTCTTCGAGACGAACGTGATGTCCGGCATCCGTCTCGCGCGCCACTACGTCGCCGGCATGCGCGCACGCGACTTCGGACGCATCGTGTTCGTGTCGAGCGAGTCCGCGCTGCAGATTCCGACCGAGATGATCCATTACGGCGTGACGAAGACTGCACAACTCGCCGTCGCGCGCGGGCTCGCGGAGACGCTCGCCGGCACAGGGGTCACCGTCAACAGCGTGCTGCCGGGACCCACCGCGTCCGAAGGCGTGACGCAATTCGTCGCGCGGCTCGCGGACGAACGGCACGTCGACGCGGCATCGGTCGAGCGCGACTTCTTCGAGAACGCGCGGCCGTCGTCGATCATCGGGCGCTTCGCGACGCCCGATGAAGTCGCGGCGATGATCGTCTACGTCTGCAGCGCGAAAGCGTCCGCGACGACGGGCGCGGCGTTGCGCGTCGACGGCGGCGTCGTCCGCGCGATCGCGTGACGCGCTGCGGCTAGCCTGCCGCGAGCAGGTCGGGCGAAAGCGGCGACCGCCGCTCGATCGCGCTTACGTGCAGAGTGAATGCGTCGAGCCTGCGATCGAGGAGGAAATTGCGCAGCGTCCGGGCAATCGTGCGAAACGCAAGCGATTCCCAGGGAATCTCGCTCTCGGCGAAGAGCCGCACCTCGAGGCTTTCGGCACCCGGTCCGAAGCCGAGATCGAGAAGCCGCGCGCGGAACATCATGTACACCTGGTTGATCTGCGGCAGGCTGATCACCGCATAGAGATCGCCGATCGCCACGCGCGCATCGGCCTCTTCGAGCGTCTCGCGCAATGCACCATCGACGAGCGTCTCGCCGTTCTCGAGAAAGCCCGCGGGCAGCGTCCACAAGCCGTAGCGTGGCTCGATCGCACGCTTGCACAGCAGCACGCGTCCGTCCCATTCAGGCAGGCAGCCAACGACGATCTTCGGGTTCTGGTAATGGACCGTGCCGCATTCGGCGCAGACGTCGCGCGGCAGCGTGTCGCCATCCGGTACGCGGCGCTCGATCCGCGACGAGCCGCAGGCGCTGCAGAATTTCACGGCCGATGAGGGCCGGTCACAGCCGCAGGAAGTTGTCGCGGTAGAAGCGAAGCTCCGCGATCGATTCCAGGACGTCGGCGAGCGCCTCGTGGCGGCCCTCCTTCGCAATGCCCTTGCCGAGGTCGGGCTTCCAGCGCCGCGCGAGTTCCTTGAGCGTCGATACGTCGAGGTTGCGGTAGTGGAACCAGTCCTCGAGCGCGGGCATGAAGCGCGCGAGAAAGCGGCGATCCTGGCAGATCGAATTGCCGCACATCGGCGACGCTTTCGCGGGCACGTGCTCGCGCAGGAACGCGAGCGCCGCCGCCTCGACCTCCTGCTCGGTCGCCGTCGATGCGCGCACACGGTCGATCAACCCCGAACGCGCATGCGTCGAGCGATTCCAGGCATCCATTCCATCGAGCACCGCATCGTCCTGATGCACGACCCAGACCGGTGCCTGCGCGACCGTTTCGAGCGCGTGATCGGTGACGACGAGCGCGACTTCGAGAATGCGATCGCTGTCGGGACGTAACCCCGACATTTCGAGATCGATCCAGATGAGGCGATTCGCTTCCTGGGGCATCAGTCGGGAAGGGCCGCCCCGACCGACTGACCGCGCCCCCTTGGGGGCAGCGAGCATCGCGAGCGTGGGGGTCGTTTCATTGCGGAGCGTAAAATGGGGCTTCATTGTACGTGAGCGCCGCACGCGCTCGATCGCGCAGCGTCGTCGTGACTTCCTCCGCTTTTGCCGTACTGTTCGTCGTCGCCGTCGCGGTGACGCTCGGCCTGCGCCTGTGGCTCGCCGCGCGGCAGATTGCCCATGTGCGCGCGCACCGTGTCGCGACGCCCGCTCCGTTCGCCGCGCGCATCGATGACGCCGCACACCGCAAGGCCGCCGATTACACGGTCGCCAAGCAGCGCTTCGGCATGATCGAAGCCGGCATCGATACCGCCGTCCTGCTGCTGCTGACCGAAGGTGGCGTGCTCGGCTGGCTGATCGCGGCAACCGAAAGCCTCGCAACGCCGCCGCTCGTGCGTGACGTGCTGCTGCTTTGCGCCGTCGGGTTGATCGCCGGCGTCGTTTCGCTGCCGTTTTCATGGTGGCGCACGTTTCGCATCGAGGAGCGTTTCGGATTCAATCGCACGACGCTTGCGACGTGGCTCGGCGACCTCGCGAAAGGCATCGCCGTCGCCGCCGTGCTCGGCCTTCCGCTCGCGTTCGTCGTGCTGTGGCTGATGCGCAGCGCCGGCGCGTATTGGTGGGTCTTCGCGTGGATCGCCTGGATGGCGTTCCAGCTTCTCGTTCTGGTCCTCTACCCGACGGTGATCGCGCCCCTTTTCAATCGCTTCTCGCCGCTGCCGGCCGGCGCCGCACGCGAGCGGATCGAGCGTTTGCTCGCGCGCTGCGGCTTTCGCGCCTCGGGCCTGTTCGTGATGGACGGCTCGAAGCGCTCCGGACACGGCAACGCGTATTTCACCGGCTTCGGCCGTGCGAAGCGGGTCGTCTTCTTCGACACGCTGCTCGCACGCCTCGCGCCCGAGGAGATCGAGGCGGTCCTCGCGCACGAGCTCGGGCATTTCCGCTTGCGCCACGTGGTGAAGCGCGTCGTCTGGTCGGCCGTGTTCTCGCTCGCGCTGCTTGCACTGCTCGCATGGCTTGCGCGGATGGCATGGTTCTACGCAGGCCTCGGCATTGCGCCCGACACGGTGCGGATCGCAATGACGCGTCCAGGCGTCGCGCTCGCGCTCTTCATGCTCGTGTTGCCGGTGTTCACGTTCGTGCTCGCGCCGCTTGCCGCCGCTTACTCGCGCCGTCACGAATTCGAGGCCGATGCCTTCGCCGCCGCGCACGCATCCGCCGGTGCGCTGGTGGCGGCATTGATCAAGCTCTACGAGGACAACGCGGCGACCCTGACGCCCGATCCGGTGCATTCGGCGTTCTACGACTCGCATCCGCCGACCGCCATACGGGTCGCGCGCCTGTCCGCGCTCGCGCCTTCGCCCGCTGGCACGTGAATCGGGGACGACGATGACCACGAAGTTTCAGACGCTGTCCCCCGCGCTGCGCACGCTCGCCGACCAGCATTGCCATGCAGGCGCGGCCAGACTGGCCGACGCTGATCTCGCGAGCCGACTGTCGACGCTCGGCGGTTGGTCCTCGGCGGACGGGCGTCTGTCGAAATCGTTCGCGTTCGCGAACTTTCACGAGACGATCGGCTTCGTGAATGCTCTCGCCTGGATCGCGAACCGCGAGGACCATCATCCCGATTTGACGGTCTCGTACAGCCGCTGCGCCGTCGCGTGGTCGACGCACGACGCGGGCGGCATCACCGAGAACGACGTCGTCTGCGCCGCGAAGACCGATCGCCTCCTCGCGTAGCGCGAGGCGCAGCGACGCGTGAGCCGCGCTGACGCAACGCGACGCGGCGCGCCGAACGGCCTCGTCGTCGCCGCGCATCGGCGGCACTACGTCGTCGACCTCGATGACGGCAGCACGATCGAATGCGTGCTGAAAGGGCGCGCGATTACGCTTGCCTGCGGGGATCGCGTCGAGGTCGCGCGCGCGCACGGCACTGGCGTCATCGTCGGGCTCGCGCCGCGGACGAGCCTACTCTACCGCTCCGACGCATTCAACGAAAAGCGGGTCGCGGCGAACGTCACGCAGGTGCTCGCCCTCGTCGCACCCGACGTGCCGGTCGACGAGCATCTGCTGAATCGCTGGATCATCGCGGCCGAGACCGAGCGCTGCCGCTTCGTGCTCGTCGTGAACAAGTCGGACCTGCCCGGCGTCGAGCGCTTCGCGCAGCGTTTCGCACCGTATGCGGCGCTCGGCTACCCGGTGGCGCATATCTCGGCGAAGCGCGATGCGACACCGCTCCTGCCCTGGGTGCGGGGCCAGCACAGCGTGATCATCGGCCAGTCGGGCATGGGCAAGTCGACGCTGATCAATGCGCTGCTGCAGTCGCACCGCGCACGAACGGGCGAGTTGTCGCAGGCGTTGCGGAGCGGGCGTCACACGACGACGTCGGCGACGCTTTATCGCCTGCCGGATGGCGATGGATGGCTCGTCGACTCGCCGGGAATGAAGGTCTTCGGGCTCGCGCACTGCACCCGCGAGGCGATCACCGAGGCGTTCGTCGATCTGCGCGACATTGCGTCGCAGTGCCGCTTCCGCGACTGTCGCCACGACCGCGAGCCGGATTGCGCGGTGACCGCGGCCGCCGCCGAGGGCCGCGTCGCACCGCAGCGCGTCGCACTGCTGCGGGCCTTGCTAAGCGAAACACGCAAAGTTTGGGATCCGTCGTAATACCCCTCGCTCGTTTAGGCTATTACGACTTGGATCCCGATTCCAACCTATATCATCGACAGCAGGAACACGAGCAGAAGCCACAGCACGAGCGCACGCCACACGAGTCCCACGGCTGACGGCAGCACTTCGGCTTCGACCGCGTCGCCGATGCCGATTTCCGGGCGCGCCTCCAGCGTACCGTCGAAGGCCGGTATCGCGCCGCCGAGTTGCACACCGAGCGCGCCCGCTCCGCTCGCGAGCACGACACCGATCGCTTCACCGCCATAGGCCTCGGGCCATGCGCGCGCCTGCGTGCGCCAGCAGAACGCCGCGTCCTCGAAGTCGCCGACGACCGCGAACGAAAGCGCCGTGAGTCGCGAAGGGATCCAGTCGAGCAGCCATAGCAGCAAGCGTGCAGGTCGTCCGAACACGGCGAGCGAGCGCGCCAGCACCGTCATGTCGTCGCCGGGCAATGCGCCTTTCCATTGCGCGGCCAGCAACGCCGATCCGCGGTACAGAACCGCACCGGCCGGGCCCGGCAGCACGACGAACCAGAACAGCACTGCGAAGACCTGACGATACGCATCGGCAAGGCCGCGCTCGATTGCGAGGCGCGCGACGTCGTGGCTCGTGAGCTCGCTGGTCGTCGCGCCATACCACGCGGCCAGCGCGCGCCGAGCACCGCCGAGATCGGCGCTCTTCAACGCGGAAATGATCGCCGACACCGCGTGGCTGAAGCGACGAAAGCCCATCAGCGCGTAGAGCACGACCACGTTGAAAACGAGGCCGAGGAACGACGAGAGTCCGTCGAGGAACCACCAGAGAAGCGCGGCGACGACGACCGGCGGCGCGATGGCGAGCACCGTGGCGACGATGCCTTGTCCGAGCGTGCCGCCGTTCAGCCGCCGCTCGATGCCCCGGACGTACGACACGAACGCGCGCTCGACCGACGCACGCCATGCGAACGAGCGCCATTGCTCGAGTCCGAGCGCGACGATGATCGCGAGCAGATTCATCGCGACGCGGCGATACGCATCGAATCGTCCGCTTCACGCTGAAATGAGCACGGGCGCATATGCGCGCGTCATTATAATTGACGCCTTTCGCGTGCAAACGCGACGAGCGGGATGGATTCAATGACGCGCGAAGCGATGGAGTACGACGTCGTGATCGTCGGTGGCGGACCCTCGGGTCTCGCCGCAGCGATCAGGCTCAAGCAACTCGCCGCGCAGGCATCGCGCGAGGTTTCCGTTTGCGTGCTCGAGAAGGGTTCCGAGATCGGCGCGCACATCCTGTCGGGCGCAGTCGTCGATCCGCATGCGCTCGACGAGCTCATTCCCGACTGGAAGACGCGTGGCGCACCGCTTGCAACGCAGGTCAGCGAGGATCGCTTCCTCTATCTGACCGAGCGCAGCGCGTACCGCATCCCGTCCCCTCTTCTGCCGCCGCTGATGAGCAACGACGGCAACTACATAGGAAGTCTCGGCGATCTCTGCCGCTGGCTCGCGCAGCAGGCCGAAGCGCTCGGCGTCGAGATCTACCCGGGTTTTCCGGCGACCGACGTGCTCTTCGGCGGCAAAGGTGAAGTGCTCGGTGTCGTGAGCGGCGACATGGGCATAGCGAGGGATGGCTCGCACAAGCCCGCCTATCAGCCTGGGATGGAACTGCGCGCACGCTACACACTCTTCGCCGAAGGCTGCCGCGGCTCGCTCTCACAGGCGTTGATGCGGCGCTTCTCGCTTCGCGACGGTGTCGATCCGCAGAAATACGGCATTGGCATCAAGGAACTGTGGGAAGTCACGCCTTCGCAGCATCGTCCTGGACTCGTCATCCATACGCTCGGCTATCCGCTCTCCGACGACACCGGCGGCGGCTCGTTCGTCTATCACTTCGGCGACAACCTCGTGGCTGCCGGCTTCGTCGTGCATCTCGACTACGCGAATCCGCATCTGTCGCCTTACGACGAATTTCAGCGCTTCAAGCTGCATCCGTCCATCAGGCCGACGTTCGGTGGCGGCAAACGGATCATGTACGGCGCGCGCGCGATCAACGAAGGAGGCCTCCAGTCGGTGCCGCGGCTCGCCTTTCCCGGTGGAGCGCTGATTGGCTGCGCCGCGGGATTCGTCAATCTGCCGCGCATCAAGGGCTCGCACAATGCGATGAAGACCGGCATGCTCGCGGCGGAAGCGGCGTTCGCGGCGATCGGCGATTCGCGCGCGCACGACGTGCTCGCGACGTACGAATCATCGTGGCGCAACTCGTGGGTCTACGCCGACCTGTACAAGGTGCGCAACGTGAAGCCGGGGCTGCGCTTCGGCACGCTCGCCGGCACGCTGCACGGCGGCGTGCACATGTGGCTGAATGACCTCGGCGTCGGCGCGCTGGTGCCGTGGACGATGCGCCATCGCCACGCCGATCACGAGACGCTGCGCCCGGCGTCCGAGATGCCGCCGATCGCGTATCCCAGGTACGACGGCGTCGTCACGTTCGACAAGATGTCGTCGGTCTACCTGTCGAACACGAATCACGACGAAGACCAGCCGATCCATCTGCAGCTACGCGATCCGTCGCTCCCGGTCGACGTCAATCTGCGCACTTACGACGGTCCGGAGCAGCGCTACTGCCCTGCCGGCGTCTACGAATTCGTCGCCGGCGACGATGGAATGAAACGGCTGCAGATCAACGCGCAGAACTGCGTCCACTGCAAGACCTGCGACATCAAGGATCCGCGGCAGAACATCCACTGGGTACCACCCGAAGGCGGCGGCGGACCGAATTACAGCAGGATGTGATCGTCGACGATGGAAAAAAAACGCGGCCCGAGGGGCCGCGTTTTTTTTCTGTTGCGATGTTCTGTTGCCATGTCGCGACTACATCCGCGGCTCACCGTACTGGTCGACGGTGACCGTCGATCCCGGTGGCGACGACATCTGGATTCGATGCTGCTCGCCTCGGAACGAGTACGTCACGTCCCAGTAGTCCGGGTGATCGTAGCGGCCCGCGGTGCGGCAGTGCTCGACATCGCCACCGCCGTTGTTGTCGGTGCCGATGTTCGACCCGATCGCGCCACCGGCGATCGCACCGCCTGCCGTCGCCGCGGCGCGGCCAGAGCCGTGACCGAACTGATTACCGATCAAGCCGCCGATGACGGCGCCCGCGACCGCGCCCGGCACGTTCGTATCGCCGCGGTACTCGTCACGCTCGACCCAGCAGCGCTGCTCGGGCGGCCCGACCACCGCGCGGACGGACGTCACCGGCGCCTGATAAAGCGGCTCGCTGCCTTGCGCCACATAGGCCCGGTCGTTACGGTCGTTACGGTCGTTGCGGTCGTTGTAGCCGTAACGGCCCTCGACCGGCCGAAGCGACGAGATCTCGTTCGACAAGCCCATCCGCTCGAGCGACGGGTACTCGCCAGGGCGCAGGATCACGCAGCGCCCGTTGAAGTACGCATCCTCGCAAACCTGCCAGTCACCGCCATTGACGACGACCGAGCTCGCGCGGTCATTGAACCCGAGCCGATCGAGGTTGCGAACGGTTCCGTTCGCCGTGAATTGCTGGCCGCGGAAGTCATCGTGCGAATACAACGTCACCTGCGCCGCTGCCGACGTCGCAGCGACGAGACCGACGACACCGACCGCTGCCTTCACAGAGATGCCCATACGTCCTCCGATGCTTGATTTGCCACGCTGCCCATCGTAGGGCATCGCGGTCTCCGACGCTGTCGGAGGCACTTCGGGGACGCTGTAAGACGGACGCTCAAAGCGTCCGGAAAGCCGGCCCTCCCGCAAGCCATGCCGCGCCGCGCACACCACTTGAATCACCGTGCACATGCCGCGCAAGCACCGTATCGACGCGATCGCTGAAGACCCAGCGCGTCCATAACCGCGGCACCGATTCGTACCAGCGTTCGACGTTCGACAATCCCCCACCGAGCACGATCACGTCGGGGTCGATGATGTTGACGACATGCGCAAGTGCACGTGCGAGGCGCTCCTCGTAACGCGCCATCGTCGCTTCGCATGCCGGTTCGCTCGCAAGCGCACCTTCCACGATTGCCTGCGTGGTTGCGGCGGCGCCACCGTGCTGCAAATGGTCGCTCAGCATGCCCGGGCCCGACAGATAGGTTTCGACGCAACCCGAGCGCCCGCAGAAACAGTCGCTGCCGGGCCTTTCATCGTCGCGTGGCCACGGCAACGGATTGTGGCCCCATTCGCCGGCGATTCCGTTGACGCCTTCGAGCACGCGTCCCCTGATCACGACGCCGCCGCCGACGCCCGTGCCGAGGATCACGCCGAAGACGACTTCGGCGCCTCGTCCTGCCCCGTCGCTCGCTTCCGACAACGCAAAGCAGTTCGCATCGTTCGCCATCGCAATCGGGCGCGCGAGGCGGGCTTCCAGATCGCGCTTGACCGGCTTGCCGTTCATGCACACCGAATTCGAGCCGCGCAGCAACCCGGTCGCGCGCGATATCGAGCCGGGCGTTCCGACGCCGACGTGCCCCTTGCCCGCCGTGATGGCGCAAGCCTCCTCCGCCTCGCGCACGAGGCGAGCGACGAGGTCGAGAATGCCATCGTAATCGCCGCGTGGCGTCGCCTCACGCCGGCGCAGCCGCACGCCTCCGTCGTCGTCGAGGACGATGACTTCGGTCTTCGTGCCGCCGAGATCGACGCCGATGCGCATGCGGGCTGTTCAGCGAATTGACTGCGCGCGACGCATCGGCAATAATACCGGGTGACGGTATGCGCCGCCCCGCGAAGCAGTGCCGCCGTCCCGCCATCCGTCCACCCGCCAATGACCTCCCCTCTCCCCGCACGCCTCGAATTCGCCGCGGCGCTTGCTCGCGAAGCGGGCGCCCTCGCGCTTCGCTATTTCAATCGCGAACTCGACTATTCGCCCGAGTCGAAAGGCGATCCCCAGGATTGGGTGAGCATCGCCGACCGTTCGGTAGAGGCGCTTTGCCGCACGCGGCTCGCCGAAGCGTTCGCCGACGATGCGATGCTCGGCGAGGAAGGCGGCGGGACGGTCGGCGAGCGCACGTGGGTCGTCGATCCGATCGACGGCACGCTCAACTTCGTCCATGGCATTCGCTACTGGTGCGTGTCGATCGCGTTCGTCGAGAACGGTGTGCGCAAGGTCGCCGCGATCTACGATGCGCCGCACGACGAGTTGTTCACCGCAGCAGCGGGACGAGGAGCCTCCGCGAACGGGCATCCGATCCGCGCATCGAGTTGCGCGACGCTCGATCGAGCGCTGCTCGCGCACGGCTACGTCTATCGGCATGATCTGGACGCGCACCTTCGACTGCGCCGGCGACTGCTCGAAAGCGGCGCCGAAGTGAAGGATCATGGCGCCGGCGCGCTGATGCTCGCGCATGTCGCGGCGGGACGCTTCGACGCCTACCTCGAGCCGCACATGCATCCATGGGACGCGACGGCCGGCCTGCTGCTGGTCGAGGAAGCGGGCGGACGCGTACTGCCCTATCCGGGTGCGAGCGGATTGCGCGCTGGGGGCGCGGTGCTCGCGAGCGCAGCGGCGCTCTACGAGCGATTGCAGGCAATGACCGGCTGGTGACCTCAGCGCAGCTGCAGCTTCCCGCTGTACCAGAATTCCTGCAGGTTCAACAAATCGCGCCGCACGGCTGACGGAAAGCCGGCGCGTCCACCGCGCCGATCGCCGAGCAGTTCCTCGAAAAGTCCCGGCGCATTCTGATGATCGTTCCATTGCGAGACGATCACGTTCACGATCCGCGGAAACTGGCTGGCGAGCGCGCATGGCGCGACTTCGGCAGGTAATGCGTCGAACCACTTTTCGCTTAGCGGCAGCAGATAGTCGGCGGGCCGGGCCCTGCGGACCTTCGTCCAATCGGTATCCGACTGCAGCGCCCTGGCCGGCGCTTCGACAGTCCTCGGCCGCGTGACCGGCTGCACGACATCGTTCAGATCGCTCCACCCTCGCCTTCCGCCATAGATCGACACGTGTCTTCTCCGAGCGCTGGTTGTCCTGGAACGGCAGACCGCACCGCCCGAAGGATGCCACGGGTTTGCCCATCGATTCAAGTCATGGCAGCGAGCAGAAGACCGTCCCTTCGATGATCCAGCCTTCGACCAGCATCTCGGCGATCTCGCTGTGGCTCGTCAGGTACCGGTGGTTCGCCTGCCCGCCCTTGCCGTTGTTATACATGCGCACTACAGGTACGAGAGCCGCCGGGCAGTTTCCGGCGCCGTCCGGGGCGTCGACCCGGAAGACGAGGCCCTCGAAAATCCACAACGGGTTGCGCTTCACGTCGGCGCATTCGTTCGGCAGGATCGTGTAGAAGTGCGAGTTCGGACCGACGCCCGGGACGCCGAAGAACCGGCAGGCCGCAACGCCCCCCGTCGCGTTCGGCGCGAAGACGTTGAAGGCGTAGTCGGTACGCCGCCAGCCGGGAATCTGCTGTCCGGCATCGAGGATGGCGACTTCGGTCGGATCCGACGTGATGAAGTAATGGTCGAGGCTCGCGTTGTAGTACTCGATCGCCGTCTGCTCGCCCGCCGAAGGCGGCAACGGCACCGCGCGATCGAGCAACAGGACATCGTCGCCGCCCCCTGCGACGCTCGTCATCCGTGCGCTCGTTGCGCGCGCCAGCGGATCGTCCTGCACGTACGCGTCGAGGAACGTGAGCGACCACGTGAAGATGTCGGGCGTCGACGGTATGTCGAACATGTGCGACACACCCTCGAGCACGACGAGTTGACGCGCGCCGGTGAGCTGCGCCATGCCGATCGCGGTAACGGCAGCCGGTGCCGTCGTGTCGGCGCCGCCTGCGATCGCGAGATACGGCATCTGCACGTCGGACAGACCCTGCTCATCGCGCCCGAACGCCGGCAGGATCA
>JAICLP010000161.1 GCA_025925475.1 Burkholderiales bacterium
AGCCTCGACACGAAGATCGTCGATGCGATCATCAAGCCGTTTCAGGAGCAGTACGGCATCAAGGTCCAGTATTACCGTGGCGGCTCCGCCGACGTGTCGTCCAAAGTGCTCGCAGAGGCGGCGGCACGGCGCATTGCGGCCGACATCGTGGATGCTTCCGACGTCGGCGCCTTTCTCGCCATGAAGAGCCAGGGCATCCTCAAGCCCTACGACTCGCCCGCGACCCGATCCGTGGCAGCTGATCTGCGCGATCCCGACAACACATGGGTGGCCGATCGCCTAACTCAAGCCGCGATGCAGTGGAACACCAATCTCGTCGGGAGCGCGCCACTGCGTCACTGGAAGGATCTGGCAAATCCGCGCTACGCAGGCAAGCTCACGTTCTTCAGCAGCAGCAACGGCGACGGCGGACCGCGGCTGTATACGCTGGCGTTGGCGTTCGGATGGGAATTGCTGGAGGCGTACGCGGCCAACAAACCCTTGCGTGTCGCGACGCCGCAGCTCGTCACCCAGCTTCTCGAAAGCGGCGAGCGAGCCGCCGCGTTTTGCACCAACGACAACATCGCATGGCGCTCCAAGAGGCTCGGCAAGCCAACCGATTATGGCTTCCCGACCGAGGGCGTGCCGACCGAGCTTGGCGCCGTGGGTCTGCTCAAGGACGCGCCGCATCCGAACGCAGCGATGCTCTTCTATGATTGGTGGATGGGGGAGACCGGTCAGAAGATCCTCGTCGATGGTGGAAAGTATTCCAGCCGGTCCGATCTCGCGCCTCCGGCGGGCAATCCACCGCTCAACGAACTGAAGCTTCTTGTCCTCGACTATGCGAAGTACCAGGCGCAGCGCTCGCAGGTGCTGGAACGGCTGACGCAGATTTTCGGCGGCGAGTGGGGCGCGTAACTGCGCCGCGCTTCGAGCGGATCGCTTCGGCGTGAGAGCAGCGACGCACGCCGGTATCCGCGACGTGCAGGGTGCCGTCAGCGAAGCGTCGATCGTCGTGCGTGACGCGACGCGAGCCGCCATGCTGGGACTGGGGGTCGCGGCGCTCCTGTTGTTCATCGGCTACCCGCTGTGTTGGCTCGTGTTCGGCGCGCTCGGGCTGCCCGCCCAATTCAGCGTGAAGTTCCTGGTCCGCGCATTCACCCAGCCGGGCAACGTCGCCGCGCTGGCGAACACCGCCGTCCTCGCGCTTGGGGTAGGACTGCTGAGCGTCGTTCTCGGCGTGCCCGTTGCATGGGCAACGGCTCGCACCGACCTGCCCCTGCGCAAGGTCTTCCACGGTCTCGTGGGTCTCGCCTACATCCTGCCGCCGTACCTCACGAGCATCGCGTACATCATCCTGCTCGGCCCCAATGCCGGTTATCTCAACCGCCTGATTGCCTGGACCGGCGTCCACGGCAGCCCGGTCAACATCTTCAGTGCAGGCGGCGTCGCGTTCGTCATCGCGATGCACGTCTACGCCGTTCCCTACTTCCTCGCGTACGGCGCATTGCAATCCGTCGACCACTCTCTCGAGGAATCGGCCCGCATGCTGGGTGCTCGTCGATGGACGATGCTCACCCGCATTACCCTTCCGCTGATCGCTCCAGCGATCACCGGTGGCGCACTGCTCGCGGCGATCAATTCCATCGCGTTGTTTGGGCCGCAGGCGTTTCTCGGATTGCCGGCGCAGATCGTCTATCTGCCAACGCGAATCTACGGCGCGCTCGGCGCGTATCCGCCGCGCTTCGCGGACGCCTCCGCACTGTCGATCGTCCTGGTGCTGGTGACGGTGATCGGCCTCTTCGTGCAGCGCCGCTACCTCGGCCGCCGCTCGTTCGTGACGGTGGGCGGGCGCGGCGCGCGGCCGGCGCATCATGCGCTCGGCGCGCTGCGGTGGCCGCTTGCGCTCGTCATCCTTGTCGCCGTGGGCTTGAGCTCGATCGCGCCGCTTGCGGTTCTCGTGGCCGCAGCGTTCAGCAAAGTGTGGACCAACGCATTCACCGTGAACAACCTTACGCTCGCCAACTTCTCCGCGGCGCTGGTCGACAACCAGATCGCGGCGCGCGGCATCGTCAACAGCTTCAAGCTGGCGATCGCGGCGGCGACGCTCGCGGTGCTGATCGGTCTCGCGATTGCGTATCTCGATCTGCGTACGCAGATGCGCGGACGCCGTCTGCTCGACTATCTCGCGATCCTGCCTCTCGGACTTCCCGGGACCGTGCTGGCCGTGGCTCTGTTGCAGGCGTTCATCCGCTTCCCGGTGGCGATCTACGGAACCGTCTGGATCCTGCTGATTGCATACGTAGTGCGCTCGATGCCGATCGCGGTGCGCGGCGCCAACGGCGCGCTGCGACAGGTCGACGCATCGTTGGAAGAGGCTGCGCGCGTTGCCGGCGCTTCGTGGCTCACCACGATCCGGCGCATCCTGCTGCCGATCATGCGGTCCAACCTGACGCTCGCCTGGCTCCTGGTGTTCATTCCTGCGTTGGGTGAGCTGAGTGCGACGATCCTGCTTTACACGAACGGCACGGAAACGATCTCGGTCGCGATCTTTCGCCTGAGCGATCTCGGCCAGCTCGAAGTGGTTGCGGCCCTTGCCACGGTCCTGATCGCCGTGATCCTCCTGGCGACGCTCCTGACGCAATGGCTCGCCGGTCGAAGTCGCCGCGCCGTGACGGCCGAAGCGACTATTTGAGGTCAGGGACGACGATGGCGCATATCTCCATCCGGGGGCTAGCCAAGCGCTTCGATGCGCAAAACGCCGTCCATGCTCTCGATCTCGACATCGGGAACAGGGAGTTCGTAACGTTGCTCGGTCCATCGGGCTGCGGCAAGACGACGACCTTGCGTCTCCTGGCCGGTCTTGCGACACCGGATGCCGGCGAGATCTCGATCGATGGGCATGTCGTATCGTCGCCCGGACACGTCCTGCCGCCGGAGCGCCGCCAGATGGGCATGGTGTTCCAGAGCTACGCGCTATGGCCCCACATGAGCGTCTTCGAGAACGTCGCGTTCGGGTTGACACTGAAACGCGTGTCGCGAAGCGAGGTGCGCACGCGAGTTCAGCATGCGCTCGACATGGTGGGATTGGAGGGGCTTGGCGAAAGGACTCCCAACGCACTGAGCGGGGGCCAGCAGCAGCGGGTCGCGCTCGCCCGCTCGCTCGTCACGGAGCCCTCGATTTGCTGCTCGACGAGCCGCTCAGCAATCTCGACGCCAAGCTGCGCGAACGAATGCGCATCGAGCTCAAGGAGTTGCACCGCCGCACCGGGATAACTTTCGTGTACGTGACCCACGATCAGGCCGAGGCGATGGTGCTTTCGGATCGCATCGCCGTGCTGAACCGGGGACTGCTCCAGCAATATGCTGAACCGCGAACGCTCTACGAGCGTCCCGCCAATCGGTTCATCGCCGATTTCATGGGCGCCGCGAACCTGCTCCCAGGCGTGGTCGAGGAGCCGCCCTCGATCGCCAAGGCGCTTGGCGTCGTTGGCGTCGGCTCTGCCCTCCGTCTCGAAGCATTGTTGCCGGACGGCGCCACTAAGGGCAAAGCTCTCACGGTCATGATGCGGCCCGAGGACATCGTGATCTCGCGCGAGGCTCCCGAACGCGCCCCGAACATCCTGCCCGGCATCGTGATCGCCAGCAACTTTCTCGGCAGCCTCGTCGACTACTTTGTGGAAACGGATGGCCTCGTGTTGCATGTTCAAGTCTCCCGCGCCACCACGTTCGAGCGAGAAGAGCACGTATATCTTTCCGTTGAACCGCAGCGGTGCATCGGTATCGACTGACGAGACAAGACATTGCGCGCTGCAAGCGGCTCCGAGCGCAGCAGCGCCCGACGACGGCGAAGGTGAGGGATTCGAGTTCGTGTTGGGAGGAGACGAATAGCTGGACCTCAAAAAGGCGACCAGGGCGCGTCGGTGTCCGACGGTTTGAACGTTCGCTTTCGCGGCCATCAGCGACGCCCAAGCTTCGCAGGTACACCGACATCGTGTGCACCGCGCTGCCGATCCACCACCTTTGCCGTACTTGTACGCTCGGCGTGCGCTGCTCGCGCAGGCTCTATGCCTCTGCGCCAGGTTTCGCATGAAGCGCCAGAAACGCCCCAGTTGCTTTGGCTGCCCGACGCTTGATCTCGACGTCACTCGGCGCGGCGATCAGGCCGAGCAACAAGCTCACCATCAAATCCTCCCACAGAAGTCCGAGATATTGCGTCGCCATTTCCAACCGGTTCCCAGCGCCGATCAGGCGCGCTGATTGCGCGCTCCTGAAAAGATCGGTGAGTTTTCCCCGAGTGGCATCGCGTCCGGCCGCTTGCAGCGTCTGGGCGATTTCAGGCGAGCGTATCGCCTCGGCGATGGCAAGTCGGAACATCGCCATCACCGTCGGATGGGACACCTCGCGCATGACCCTCGTCGCATAAGCATCGAGTATCGAGGCAAGCTCGTGGCGACTGCGCGGGACCGGTAACTCAGGGCGCAGTTCCATCCTCGATGTGCGACTGGTGATGCAGGCGACGAGCACTGCACGCTTGTCCCCGACAGTCGCATAAAGGTCGCGCTTCGACACCTTGGCGCGCGTGGCGATCTCCAGCGTGCTGGTGCCCGCATAGCCCTTCTCGGTAAACGACTTGAATGCAGCCGCGAGGATGCGTCTGCGGATCGGATCTTTATCCTCCGGGGACACGGGGCTTGCCGACGCTTTCTTCGGTCTCACGAAATCATCTCTTGACAGTGGTACCGGAGCGTACCATATAATTGTCCTGGTGGGTACCGGACGGTACCAACCGCAATACGGCAACCATCTCAAACCCGATTCCAAAGAGGCTCAAGCGATGAAATTCATGACTCCTTTTCTCATGGCAGTTGTTCCCGCAGTGCTCACCGCGCAATCGCAGGTCGCCGAGTCGCAGGTGCCGTCCGGTGCGGCGCGACCCGCCACGACCGAAGTGATGGTCATTCTGACCGCCAAGCAGGGCGTCACGCGTCAGCAAATCATGGCTGTCATGCCGAACGAGATCCGGGCGACGGTGAAGCTCTACCTCGACGGAAAAATTCGCCAGTGGTATTCGCGCGGCGATGGCAAAGGCGTCGTTTTCCTGCTCAACGCCAAGACCGAGGACGAGGCGCGAGCCGTGATGGAAGCGCTGCCGCTCGCGAAGGAACAATTGATGGACCACGACTACATTGCCGTCGGACCCTTGATGCCGCTGATGGCACTGATAGGGCCGGGCGCACAGCGGTGACTTCCGTGCCGAATGCAAAGCCGCACAGCCCCGGACGACGAAGCTCGAATGGGGCAGCGCCAGCAAGTTGCGAACTGAAATGATTCAACGACTGAATGGAGAACCGCCGATGACCGCCACCGCTCTTTCCGCGCGTATCGTTCCGCCGCGCCCCGCTTGGCACACCTTGCTCTGGATCGCCCCGCTCACGCTGCTGTGGACGCTGCTGATCTACTGGGAGCCGGCGATTTGGGCCAGCGGCGTTTCGACCACCGCGCACCAATTGATGGCCCATGGGCTGATCGCACTCGGCTTGTGGCTTGGCCTGGAACGTAGCAGGCTGACGCCAGGGCAGCGTCGGACGACTTGGCTGGCTGTCATGATCCCGGACACGCTTTGGTTCGCGGTCGCATGGAGCGCGGCGGTCAACGATATGTTCCGCACCGGCGCCTCGCCGCTGCCGTTACTGCCGCTGGCGATCTTGCTGCCAGTGATGATCGGGGCGCCGCTACTGCTGTTGTCGAAACGGGTTGGGCAAGTGCTGGATACGACGCCGGCAAGCTGGCTCATCGCTCTTCAGCTTTACCGCGTATTCGGCAGCTGGGCGCTAGCTGCCTGGCTGCGTGGCGTGCTGCCCGGTGTGTTCGCGTTGCCGGCGGGAACCGGCGATTTGCTGACGGGACTGTTCGCCGTGCCGGCGGCGATCGCCTTGGCAAGCGGCACGGCGCAGAGCCGAAGGGCGGCAGTCATCTGGAATATTTTCGGCCTCGCCGACTTCGCCGTCGCGATCACCTTAGGGATGATCACCTCGCCGGGCCAGTTGCAGTTCATCGTTCCCAGTGTACCGAGCATCGGTGCAGGCGCTTACCCGGGCGTGCTGACGCCGGCTTTCGTGGTGCCAAGCTCGATCCTGCTGCACGCGTTGTCACTGCGCCAGCTGCGCCGGTGCGGGCGGCCCGAGACACCGAAACCCCGCGAGCCATCCAAATGACGCCCGCAACTGTTTTCGACATCCATCTTCTTCTCGGTTACGTGCCGTGGCTGCTTTGCTTCTGCACCTATGTTTGGCCCAAGCTCAGGTTCATGGATGGCGTCGAAGCGCAACGCGCGATCGCGACGCTGCACAGCTTCCGCTTCTTCGGACTCGTCTTCGTCGTCCCCGGCGTCGTCGGCGCCAATCTGCCGAGCAGCTTCGCGACGTTCGCCGCGTATGGCGACTTCGCAACGGGCCTGCTGGCCATGCTGGCGCTTCTGATGGTGAGGGTACGCCCGCTCTTTTGGCTATTCGTCGTCGCCTTCAATGTCGTCGGATCGGTCGACATCCTCGTCGACTACTATCACGGCAACCAGGTCGGTCTTCCCGAGCTCGCAGGGCAGTTGGGCGCCACGTACGCGATCCCGATCATCTACGTGCCGCTGCTGATGATCACGCACTTCGTCGCGTTCTATCTGACCGTGCATCCACTCGTCATCGCCTTTGCCAAGCGCCTGAATGCCGCTTTGGGTCGGTTCGTCTACAACTCCGGGCCGTGAGCATGGCTGGCGCATTGCCTGAACGAATCGTCTGCTTGACCGAGGAGCCGACCGAAGTGCTATACGCGCTCGGTGAGTCGCACCGGATCGTCGGCATTCCGGACTCTACCGTTCGTCCACCGCAGGTAAGGAAAAGCCGGACGTATCGGCGCTCACGAGTACGAAGCTGGACGAAATCCTGCGCCTCGAGCCGGACCTCGCAATCGGGTTTTCCGACATTCAAGCGGATATCGCGGGGCAAGCTCATCAAGAGCGGCGTGGAAATATGGATCAGCAACCATCGCGCCGTCGCGGGGATCGTCGAATATGTACGTCGCCTCGGCGCGATGGTCGGTGCCTACGATCGTGGCCAGCGATACGCCGGGCGAGTCGACGCATACGTGGCGCACGTACGGGAGGTTGCGTCCTCGCTGCGCAAGCGTCCAAGGGTCTGCAAGCGCGACCGTGTCGCAAACGCAAGAGAACTGACCAAGCGGTCAGCGCCTTTCGATTCCAGAACCGCGCACTAAAGTGCGGCACGTAGCGACGCGCGTGTCAGGCGGGTTTGGCTCCCGTGTCCAAGAAAGGCAACTCAGCGAACCGATCGAACACGCTCGCCGTGTTCCACAAACCGCTATACCGGGACCGCCTCAATTGCGCTGAAGTTCA
>JAICLP010000071.1 GCA_025925475.1 Burkholderiales bacterium
CGAGATCAGCGCCGAGCCGATCGCCGAGGCATCGAGCCCGCTGGCGACGCTTTTGTTCGGCTTCGGCCCGGCGCTGCTGCTGATCGCGTTCTACGTCTGGCTCTTCCGGCGCACGGCGCAGCAGGGCGGGGGGCTCGGCGGCGGCATCCTCGGCATCGGCAAGAGCCGCGCGCGACGCTATGACCAGGAGAGCGACGCGAGGGTCACGTTCGACGACGTCGCCGGCATCGACGAGGCGGAGAACGAATTGGTCGAGATCGTCGACTTCCTGCGCGATCCTCCGAAATACACGCGGCTCGGCGGCGCGGCACCGAAGGGCGTCTTGCTGGTCGGGGCGCCCGGTACCGGCAAGACGCTGCTCGCGAAGGCGGTTGCCGGCGAGGCGGGCGTTCCATTCTTCTCGATGAGCGCTGCCGAGTTCGTCGAAATGATCGTCGGCGTCGGCGCCGCACGCGTCCGCGATCTCTTCAAGCAGGCGCGCGAGAACGCGCCGGCGATCATCTTCATCGACGAGCTCGATGCGATCGGCCGCGCGCGCGGGCCGACGGCGATCGGCGGCGCGAGCGAGCAGGAGCAGACGCTGAACCAGATCCTGACCGAGATGGACGGCTTCTCGAGCCGTGAAGGGATCATCGTGCTCGCCGCGACGAACCAGCCCGACGTGCTCGACCGCGCGCTGCTGCGTCCGGGACGCTTCGACCGGCGCGTCGTCGTCAATTTGCCCGACCGCAAAGGCCGCGCGGCGATCCTTGGCGTACACACGCGCCGGGTGCCGCTCGATGGCGATGCGAAGCTCGACGAACTCGCCGCGGCGACGCCGGGCTTCTCGGGCGCCGAGCTCAAGAATCTCGTCAACGAAGCGGCGCTGCTCGCGGCGCGGCGCAACCAGCAAAGCGTCGGGCAGAAGGACTTCCTCGATGCGCTCGAAAAGATCGTCCTCGGCCCGGCGCGGCCGATCCTGCTGTCGCACGCGGACCGCGAACGGATCGCCTATCACGAAGGCGGCCATGCAATCCTCGGGCTCGTCGTGCCTGGCGCCGATCCCGTTCATCGCGTGACGATCGTCCCGCGCGGGCAGGCGCTCGGCGTCACCTATCAGCGGCCGGACAGCGACCGCTACAACTATCCCGAGTCTTACCTGCGCGCCCGCATCGTCGGCATGCTCGGTGGCCGCGCGGCGGAAGAGCTCGTGTACGGCACGAAGACGACGGGCGCGGAAAGCGACATCGAGCAGGCGACCGGCCTCGCGCGCCGGATGGTGACGCGCTGGGGCATGAGCGAGCGGGTCGGCATGGTGCAGCTCGCGCCGCGCGACAACCCGTACCTCGGAGGGCAGGAGGGTTTTATGGGGTCGAAGCCGTTCAGCGAGCAGACGGCCGAAACGATCGACGAGGAAGTGCGGCGGATCATCGGCGACAGTCACCAGGAGGCGCTGCGTCTTCTCGGCCAGCACCGCAAGTCGCTCGACGCGCTCGCGAAGGCGCTGCTCGACCGCGAAACGCTGAACGAGGAGGAAATCCTCGCCGTCACCGGCCTTACGCGAGCGCCGGCGGTCGAAGGCGGCGTCTCGCCGCTTGCGGGCGACACACCTGCGAACTCGCTGCCGCCCGATTAGCCGCGGTCGCCCGTCGCCGCATCGGCGATGTGTTGCGTGACCATCGACGCCTTGTCGGCCGATGCCATCGCGATCCCGTAGTGCTCCTGGATGTAGACCGCGAGCTCGGCCTCGGTGACGACGCCATCGTGGTTGCGGTCCATGTCCTGGAAGCGCGGACCGAAGTCGTTGTCGCCGACGATCTCGCTTTGCTCGACCACGCCGTCGTGATTGACGTCGAGCGCATGGAACGCGTCCGTGTCACGCGTCGCCGCGCGCTGGTAATAGTCGCTGCGCGGATCGGCGGATGCGTAGCCGGCGATGGCGAGGAGCGCGAGCGCCATCGCGTAAGATGCAGTTGCCTTCATCGTCACCTCCATCTTCGTTTTAGACGAGACATCAAATCGCGGCCGGGGTTCAAGACGACTCAGTCGGCCATGCGCCGAGCGCGGCGCTCTCGGCGCTGATCTTCACGCTCGTCACCTGCGCGGTTGCGACGATCTACATCACGCAGCCCGTGCTGCCGATCCTGCAGGCGCAGTTCGCGATCAGCGCATCGGCCGCGTCGTTGTCGGTGTCGGCCGTGATCATCGGGATGGCGGCGACGATGCTGCCGATCGGCGTGCTGGTCGATCGCTATCCCGCACGCCGGCTGATGACGGTCGGCGCATGCGTGACGGCCGCTGCCGGCGCCGTCTGCGCGCTCACGCCGAGCTTCGCGGTGCTGGTCGCGATGCGGGCGGTGCAGGGAGCGTTCATCCCGTTGCTCACGACCTGCGTCGCCGCGTGGCTTTCGCGGACGTTGCCACCGGCCGCACTGAACGTCGCGATGGGCGCGTACGTGTCCGCGACGGTTGCAGGCGGCCTCGGCGGACGCCTGCTGGCGGGATGGGCGTTCCCGCCGGCGCATTGGCGCTACGCGTTCCTGACGGTCGGCGCCGCGCTTCTCGCGGTCACGTTCGTCGTCGCGCCGAGATTGACCGACACGCCGCGAGCGCAGGAGCTACGCGCGTCGACGCCGCTTCTGCGTGTCGTCCGGCGTCGCCCGCAAGTGCTCGCGCAGCTGGCGGCGTTCGGCGCATTCGGCGCCTTCTCGACGGTCTTCAACTACTTTCCGTTCTACCTGTCGCGACCACCGTGGTCGTTGTCGACGGCGACGATCACCGCGCTCTACCTCGTCTACGTCGCGGGGCTGTTCATGGGTCCGTTCGCAGGCCGGCTCGGCAATCGCTTCGGCAACGGAATCGTGATGATCGGCGGCGCGCTGGTGCTGCAAGTTGCCCTCGCGGCCACGCTCGTCATCGCGATCCCCGCGCTGCTGGCGAGCCTGATCGGCCTTTGCATCGGCTTCTTCACGATCCATGCGGCAGCCGTCGGTGGGCTGAACCGCAGCCTGACCGGTGAACGCGGCAAGGCGAACGCGCTCTACACGTTGTTCTACTACCTCGGCGGCGCGGCCGGCATCGCGCTCGGCGGCGACCTCTACGCGCGCCTGGGCTGGGCCGGCATCGTCGGCGCGTCGCTCGCGTTGTCGCTTCTGCCGCTTGGCGTCGGGATTATTTCGTACCGCCGTGCTGTTCCCGGTTCATGGCTTTCGAAGGACAACCATGAAACGTGATCTCGTTCGCCTTGCCGCATTCGCGTTCGCGCTTTGCCTCAGCGTCGTCGCATCCGCGCAATCGCTACAGGTGATCCATGGCGTGGTCGCTGCGGCCGACGGCGACACGCTTCGCGTCGCGTCGGCGTCGGGGCAGCAGACGACCATCACGGTCCCCGACAGCGTGCGCATCGCCTTGCTCGTACCGGCAAAGCTCGACGACATCAAGCCTGGAACGTTCATCGGCACGGCGGCAAAGCCGGGGCCGAACGGAACGCTCCTTGCCAGCGAAGTGCACATTCTCGAGGGTGCGTTGCGTGGTACCGGCGAAGGACATCACCCGATGTCGAGGGACCCGGGCAGCACTATGACGAATGCCACGGTCGCCCGGGTTTCGGGCGCCGCGCCGCAGACCCGAAGCACCATGACCAATGCGACGGTCCAGGATGTCGGTTCAGGTGCGAAGGGTCGCACGTTGAAGCTCGCGTACAAGGGCGGCGAGCAGACGGTGTTCGTGTCCGATAAAACGCCGGTCGTCGTGTACGAGGTGGCGGACCGCTCGGCCTTGGCGCCGGGCGCGCACGTGATCGTCAATGCCAGGCGCGATGCAAACGGCGATCTCGTTGCGCAACGAATCCACGTCGGCGCGAACGGATCGGTGCCGCCGATCTGATGTCCGGCGTGCCGCGCCAATCGCGAGAGCGACTCACGGCTCCGACGTCGACGGGCGAAGCTCGCTCGCGGCCGGCGCGAGCGACAGCGCGATCACGCGGGCGGCCAGCAACGTGATCGAGCCGTCGCGCCGGTTGTGGCCGGTGTCGCTGTACTGGAACGTGTAGACACGGGCAAGGCGAAGCCGGCCGTCGGCGTCACGCCGGGGTCGCACGCTGATGAGCGAGACGGTGTCGTCGAGGAAGAAGTAGCCGTGCCGCGCGCATGCATCGCGCATCGCATTGTTCGCCGTCTCCCGCGCCTTCATCGTGTCCCAGACGATCCACGCGACGAGCGCGCAGGCGAGGATCGCGGCGATTTCGGGCAGGCCGATCACGATGAGCGCATACGGTGGGCCAATCAGCCGATCGCGACCGACAGCATCGAGATCGATCCGCCGTCGAAGCCTTCCACCGGGAACGTCACCGTATCGCCGTCGCGATATTGCGCGAGGATGTAGACGAGCGGCAGGTAATGGTCGGGGGTGGGTGCGGACAATTGCGCGTCGCGTCCGAGCGACTCGTAGTCGACGAGCGGCGCGAAATCGTTCGCGCGCAGCAGTGCACGCGCCTGGTCCTCGAAGCGTTGCGCCCAGTCATAGGCGCGGACCGCGGCATTGCCCCATGCATAAGTATGCAGGTTGTGCACGAGGTTGCCGCTGCCGATGATCAGCACGCCTTCGTCGCGAAGCGGCGCAAGCTGCTTCGCGATCTCGTAATGCCACGACGCCTCGCGCGTCTCGTCGATCGCGAGCTGGACGACGGGGATGTCGGCATCGGGATACGCGTGCACGAGGACCGACCACGTACCGTGATCGAGGCCCCAGCGCGCATCCTCTCCGACGTGCACCGGTGCGAGCAGCTCGCGCACCCGCGCCGCCAACGCCGGCGAGCCGGGTGCCGGATACTGCACCGCGAAGAGCTCGCGGGGAAAGCCGCCGAAATCGTGGATGGTCCGCGGCGCATCGGCGATCGTCACGCTCGTGCCCGGGATGTACCAGTGCGCGGAAACGGACAGGATCGCCCTGGGGCGCGCAATCGCGCGGCCGACCGCCGACCACCCGTCGGTGAACGCATTGCGCGCAAGCGCGTTCATCGGGTTGCCGTGCCCGAAGAAGATTGCCGGCATCGTCGTGTGGTTCATTGCCTGGCTAATCCTGCAACAGCAATCCGCCGGCGATGTGCCGTCCGGCCGATGTTGCTGGCGGCTGCAAACGAACGGGAGCCATCATTTTGCGCGCATGAGCTCGTGCTGTGTCGTGACATCGATGAAGCGCGACACGCGGATCGGAGCGTCGGGGCGCTGCAGTTCGGCAACCGCCTGCTGCAACCGGCTGTCGGCCATCGTCATGCGTGCGCGCAGCCGCACGTATTCCGCCCACGACTGGATCACGTAGCGCTCGACGAAGCGGCCTTCCTCGCCGAGATCGCGAAACACGCGCCAGCTCGTCGCGCCGTTGCGTCGTCGTGTGGGCCCGACCTTCTGGATCGCCTTCAGAAAAGCGTCGCGGTTCGCCGCATCGATCCGGTATTCGAGCTGGATCAGCACCGGACCGTCATCGGGCAGCGGCTCGGTGACGATCGGAATCTCGGGCAGGCGCACCCCCGGCACCACATCCGCTTCCTGCCCCATCTCGACGCGCACGCGCCGATACAGCCGCTGCAGTGCGACGACCGACACCGCCGACACGCCGAGCGCCCAGTGCGTACCGACACCGTTCGCGACCGCGCCCCAGACGGCGCTGCCGATCGCAAGGCAGCCTTGCGTCGCGACGAGATTCATCGACACGGCCCGCGCACGCACCCACGCAGGCGCGCTGCTCTGCGTGCCCGCAGACAGCGTTGCGAACACGCAGACCCATGCCATGCCCGCGCAGAATGCGCCGACGAGCGCGAGCGCCGTGATGCCGGTGATCGCGACGAGCAGCGTCGCCACCGCCCACAGCTCGCCGCCCTTCGTGACGACCTTGTTCATCGGCTGTCGCTGCAACAGCCCCGGTATCGAGATCGCGCCGACGATCGCGCCGATCCCGAAGCTCGCCGACAGAAGGCCGAAGCCGCCGGCGCCGAGGCCGAGCTGATCGCGCGCGATGACCGGCAGCAATGCCCAGAATGCGCTGGCGCAGACGCTGAACGCGAGATTGCGCACGACGAACGCGCGCATCGGCGCCGAGTGGCGCACAAAGCGCAAGCCGCTCATCACCCCCGACATCAGCCGCTCCGGAACGCCGGGAAGCGCAACTTCGGGCGGCGTCGTGCGCAGCATCGCGACGAACATCGGCACGAAGAAGAACGCGCCGAGCACGAGCGTCGCGCCCGAATTGAGTGCGGCAGCAATGGCGCCGGCTGCCGCCGGTCCGACGGCGCGCGCGACGTTGAACGCGACGGAGCCCAATGCGACTGCACGCGCGAGCTCGCTGCGCGAAACCATCTCGTTGATGCTCGCCTGCTGCGCGGGCAGGTAGAACGTGAAGCCCGCGCCGACGGCGAAGGTAAGGAACAGCAGCGATACCGGTCCGACGATGCCGGCCAGTGCGGCAGCGCCGAGCAGCAGGCTCGCCGCGAACAGCACGACCTGCGTGACGAGAATGACGCGGCGACGGTCGACGATGTCGGCAAGAGTGCCGGCGACGAGCCCGAACAGCAGCGTGGGAAGCGTGCTCGCGCTCTGCACGAGCGCGACCATCAATGCCGACGTCGTGAGCGTGGCCATGAGCCACGCCGAGATCGTCGCCTGCATCGTATAGCCGAGCGCGGCGCCGATCGAGCCGATGTAGAAATGGCGAAAGACGTCGTTGCGTAGCGGCGACGATGCGAACGAACGGGTGACGAACGAAGGCAAGCGCGCGGCCACGAAGGAAGTGTAGCGTGGCACCGCCACGCATTGCTTCGGGTTCGCGCTTGCGCCGGGCGCGGTAAACTGACAGCGACGATGCGACGAAGGAGGCCGTAATGGACAACGCAAAGGAGCTTCGCGAAACGATCGCCGCGATCGTTGCGCCGGGCAAAGGCATTCTCGCGGCGGACGAGAGCACGCCGACGATCACGAAGCGCTTCCAGGCGGTCGGCATCGAGTCCTCGGCCGAATCGCGGCGCGCGTATCGCACGCTGCTGTCGACGGCGCCGGGCGCGGAGAAGTACCTCGCCGGCGTGATCCTGTTCGAGGAGACGCTCGGGCAGGCCGACAACAGCGGCACGCCGCTGCCCCGCGTGCTCGCCGAGCGCGGCATCGTGCCGGGCATCAAGGTCGACAAGGGCACGACACCGATCGCGGCGACCGACGGCGACCTCATTACGCAGGGTCTCGACGGACTGGCCGAGCGGCTCGCGTCATACAAGTCGCAGGGCGCTCGCTTCACGAAGTGGCGCGAGGTCTATGGCATCACCGAGCGCAATCCGACGCCGCTCGGCATATCGGCGAATGCGGAAGTGCTCGCGCGTTACGCGGCGATCTGCCAGGCGCAGGGGCTCGTGCCGATCGTCGAGCCGGAGGTGCTGATCGATGGGGATCACACGCTCGAGCGCTGCCATGAAGTTTCCGAAGCGGTGCTGCATGCGGTGTTCGATGCACTTCATCGGCATCGCGTGCTGCTCGAGGGCATGATCCTGAAGCCGAACATGGTGCTGCCCGGCAAGGCGAATCCGCGCAAGGCGGCGCCCGAAGAAGTCGCGCAGGCGACGCTCGAAGTGCTGCGGCGAACGGTGCCGGCGGCCGTGCCGACGATCAACTTCCTGTCGGGCGGGCAGGGCCCCGAGGAAGCGACGGCGAATCTGAACGCGATGAACGCGATGGATCGGCGCGCGCCGTGGGTGCTGTCGTTCTCGTTCGCCCGCGCGCTGCAGGATCCGGTGATGCACGCCTGGAAGGGCGATGCGCGCAGCGTCGCGCCGGCGCAGGAGCTCTTCGTGCACCGGCTGCGGATGAACAGCCTCGCGCGCGACGGCCAATGGTCGGCCGCGAGCGAGCGCGAGCGCTGAGCGCTGCAGAGCCGCCTCAAAGCGCGAACTCCGCCCCCCCGGGGGCAGCGAAGCGGCGAAGCCGCGAGCGTGGGGGTCGTACAACCGTCATGACATCGGATTGGGCGGCGGCGGTGGATCGCCGGGCAGCGGGATGAACTCCCGATCGTCGTGGACCGGGAGCTTCATTCGGCCGGCGCGCCAGTCGGCCTTCGCCTGCTCGATGCGCTCCTTCGACGACGAGACGAAGTTCCATTCGAGATAGCGCTCGCCGATCGGCTCGCCGCCGAGCAGCATCACGGTCGCTTGCGTGAGCGCGGTGAACGCGATCGGCGCACCGGGCGCGAACACGAGCATCTGCCCGGCATTCGCGCGCTGGCCGTCGACCTCGACGCTGCCGGTGGCAACGAACGCAGCCCGTTCCGAATATTCGGCAGGCAGTTGCGCGCGCGCCTCGGGCTGCAGGCGCCAATGCACGTAGAAGAGCGGCGAATACGTCGCGACGGCTGCCTTTGCACCGAATGCGGCGCCGGCGACGAGCCGCGCCCAGAGGCCGCCGCTTTCGTACGTCGGCAGTGCGTCGGCGCCGTAGTGGGCGAACGACGGCTCGACCTCTTCCGACTCGACGGGCAATCCGACCCATGCCTGGATGCCGTGCATGGGTCCGCCTTCCGCGCGGGCGCGCTCGAAGCGCTCCGAATGCGTAATGCCCCGGCCGGCCGTCATCCAGTTCACTTCGCCGGGCCGGATCGCCTGTTCGGAGCCGAGGCTGTCGCGGTGCATGATTTCGCCTTCGAACAGGTACGAAAGCGTGGACAGCCCGATGTGCGGGTGCGGGCGCACATCGACGCTGCGCGGAATGCCGGGCGGAAATTCGAGCGGGCCGAAATGATCGAAGAACACGAACGGGCCGATGCTGCGACGTTGCGCGAACGGCAGCACGCGGCCGACGACGAAGCCGCCGAGATCGCGGCTGCGGGCTTCGATGACGAGGTCGATCATGGCATTCTCCAGGCGTCGTTCGTGCGAAGTATGAACGATCGGCGATGAGCGCCCCTCACCACGCGAGCCGGCAGACGGCGCCGAGCGAACGCGACGCGGGTGAGGGCTTCGCCGTCCGTGAACCGGCGACGCGCCTTGCGCGCAAGCTCGGCGTCGGTGATGCGGTCGTGATCGGCCTCGGCGCGATGATCGGCGCGGGCATTTTCGCCGCGCTCGCACCGGCCGCGCGCGCCGCCGGTGCAGACTTGTTGTGGGGCCTCGCGCTCGCCGCCTTCGTCGCCTACTGCAATGCGACATCGTCGGCGTCGCTGGCCGCGCTCTATCCCGAATCGGGCGGCACGTACGCCTATGGCCGCAGGCGCTTGAGTCCGTTCTGGGGCTTCGTCGCAGGTTTCGGCTTCGTGATCGGCAAGCTCGCAAGCTGCGCCGCGATGGCGCTCACGTTCGCAGCCTATGCTGCGCCGTCGCTTGCACGCCCGCTCGCGGTCGCCGCGACAATCGCGCTGACCGCGATCAACTACTTCGGCGTCGCCAGGACCGTATTGGCCACGCGGATCGTCGTCGCGGTCGTGCTCGCGTGCCTTGCACTGGTCGTATTCGCCGCGGCATTCGGTGGTGCCGCGGACATCACGCGAATGACAGCGGCAACATCGTCCGATGCCGCCGGCATCCTGCAATCCGCCGGATTCCTGTTCTTCGCATTTGCCGGTTACGCACGAATCGCGACACTGGGCGAGGAAGTGAAGGATCCGGCGCGAACGATTCCGCGTGCAATTCCGCTTGCGCTCGGCGTGACGCTCGTCGTCTACGGGGCGGTCGCGATCAGCGCGCTCGCGGCGGTCGGCGCCGACGGGCTTGCCCAGTCGCCGGCGCCGCTCGTCGCCGTCGTCCAAAGCGGCCGCTTCGCATCGCTCGCGCCGCTGGTTCGCGTCGGCGCGGCGGTCGCATCGCTCGGTGTGCTGCTGTCGCTGCTCGCCGGCGTGAGCCGCACCGCGTTCGCGATGGCCGGCAACGGCGACCTGCCGCGGTACTTCGCATCGGTGCATGCACGTCATCGCATTCCGGATCATGCAGAGCTCGCCGTCGGCGCCATCGTCGCCGTGATCGTGCTGCTCGCCGACGTGCGCGACGCGATCGGGTTCAGCGCCTTCGCGGTACTCGGCTATTACGGCATTGCCAATGCATGCGCGCTGACCTTGGCGCCGCCGGAGCGGCGCTGGCCGCGGTGGCTCGCCGTGGCGGGCGTCGCAGGCTGTGCGTTGCTCGCCTGCAGCCTGCCGCTCACGTCGGTGATCTCCGGTGCAACGCTGCTGGCGGCGGGCGCCACGGTGTACGCTATGCGTCGACACCCGAGCGCCCCACGATGAGCGAGCCCGATCCGCACGACGACCGCCCGGAATCCTGGCCGGCGTTGCCGCTGGCGCAATGGCAGGACACGTACGACACGCTGCACATGTGGACGCAGATCGTCGGCAAAGTGCGACTTTTGCAAACGCCGCTCGTCAATCACTGGTGGAACGTTCCGCTCTACGTCAACGCGCGCGGCCTCACGACGTCGGCGATGCCGTACCAAGGACGCACCTTCGAGCTGCGCTTCGACTTCGAGAGCCACGCGCTCGTGCTCGAAACGAGCGACCGCATCGTGCGCACGCTGCCGCTTGCGCCATGCACGGTGGCCGACTTCTACGACGCATCCATGCGAATGCTTCACGGCGCCGGCATCGACGTTGCGATATGGCCGATGCCGGTCGAGGTCCCCGATCCCATTCGCTTCGACCGGGATCGCACGCACGCGAGCTACGACCGCGATGCGGTCGACCGATTCTTTCGTGTACTGACGAGCGTCGCGCGAGTGCTCGAAATCTTTCGCGCGGGCTTCATCGGCAAGTGCAGTCCGGTTCACTTCTTCTGGGGCAGCTTCGATCTCGCGGTCACGCGCTTCTCGGGCCGTCGCGCGCCGGAACGTCCCGGCGCCGATGCAATCACACGCGAAGCGTATTCGCACGAGGTATCGAGCGTCGGCTTCTGGCCGGGGAGCGGCAGCGTGACGGACGCCGCGTTCTATGCCTACGCGGCGCCCGAGCCCAAGGGCTTCGCCGACCAGACGATTCACCCGCCGCGCGCGCACTACGATAAGCCGCTCGGCGAATTCATCCTGATGTACGACGACGTGCGAAACGCCGATTCCCCGACCCGCGCGTTGCTCGACTTCTGCCACTCCACGTACGCCGCCGCCGCCGATCTCGCGCAGTGGGACCGGGCGGCGCTCGAGCGTTCGTCGAACCCGGGACATTAGCGATGGCGACGGCCTGCACGCACCTCGACGAGATCAAGGTGACCGAGACAAAGACGCGCGTCTGCAACGAATGCGTGCAACTCGGCGATACATGGGTGCATTTGCGGCTCTGCCTCGAATGCGGGCACGTCGGCTGCTGCGACTCGTCGAAGAACAAGCACGCGACACGGCACTTTCACCACACGCAGCATCCGCTGATCCGCTCGATCGAGCCGGGCGAGCGTTGGGTCTGGTGCTATGTCGATGAGATGGCGCCAGGCGAGTTGCCGTCCGAAGGTATCGTCGCACGATAAGGGATGAATCGAATGCAACGACAGAAGCTCGGCCGTACCCCGTTCGAGGTCGCACCGCTCGCGCTCGGCGGCAACGTGTTCGGCTGGACCGCCGACGAACCGACGTCGTTCAAGCTGCTCGACGCGTTCGTCGCAGGTGGCGGCAACCTGATCGACACCGCCAATTCGTATTCGCGCTGGGCGCCGGGTCACGTGGGCGGCGAATCGGAGACGGTGATCGGACATTGGATCGCGCGTCGCGGCCATCACGACGACGTCGTCATCGCGACGAAAGTAGGCTCGGACATGGGGCAGGGCGAGCGATGCCTGCGCCGCGATCACATCCTGCAGGAGGTCGAGCAATCGCTGCGGCGGCTCAATGTCGATGCGATCGATCTTTACCAGTCGCACTGGGACGACGAGAAGACGCCGCTCGACGAAACGCTCGAAGCCTATTCGCGGCTGCTCGCGCAGGGCAAGGTGCGGGCGATCGGCGCGTCGAACCTGACAGCCGCGCGGCTCGCGCAGGCGCTCGATGTCAGCGCGCAAAAGGGATTGCCCCGATATCAGACGCTGCAGCCGCTCTACAACCTCTACGATCGCGACACGTTCGAAGGCGAGCTATGCGATCTGTGCCTGCGCGAGGACATCGGCGTCATCACCTATTTCTCGCTCGCCGCGGGCTTCCTGACCGGCAAGTACCGAAGCGAGAAGGATTACGGCAAGAGCGCACGGGGTCCGGGGATGAAGAAGTACCTGAACGCGCGGGGGCACAGGATCCTCGATGCGCTCGACGGCGTTGCCGGTCGGTTGCATGCGACGCCGGCGCAGGTCTCGCTCGCATGGCTGATGGCGCAGCCCGGCGTCACCGCGGCGATCGCGAGCGCGACGTCGCTCGCGCAACTCGATGAGCTGATCGCGGCGACGCGACTTTCGCTCGACGAGCTCGACATGCGCGAACTCGACGAGGCCAGCCGATGAGCGTGTGCGCGCTCCATCGAGCCCTCAGCGCGCGAGTGCGAAGCGGCCGACGGAACGGCGCAGCAGCCACGCGGCGATCGAGATCGTCACGAAGTTCCACAGGATCCCGTTGACGAACGCCGCGCGATACGAGCCGGTGACGTCGAAGATCGCGCCGGACAGGTAGCCGCCGAGCGCCATGCCGAAGAGCGTTGCGGTGATGGCCGCCGAAACGCGCGCGCCGGCTTCGTTGCGGCTGAAGAATTCGCGGACGATGATCGCGTACGACGGCACGATGCCGCCCTGCAAAAGGCCGAACAGCGCCGAGATCAGGTAGAGCGAAACGAGCCCGTTGAACGGCAGGAAGAGCAGCAGCGCGAAGCCCTGCAGCACCGAGCCGAGCAGCAGCGTGCGCAGGCCGCCGATGCGATCGCAGATCGCGCCGAAGACGACGCGGCTCGCGATGCCGCAGCCGAGCATCAGCGACAGCATCTGCGCGCC
>JAICLP010000403.1 GCA_025925475.1 Burkholderiales bacterium
CGCGCGATGATGGCCGATGTGACGCCGAATCCCGCCAAGCGCGCGATCAATCTGTCGATCGGCGAGCCGAAGCATCCGACGCCGCCGTTCATCATCGAAGCGCTCGGCCGCGCGGCGCGCACCGGCCTCGCGAATTATCCCACGACGGTCGGCGCGCCGGCACTGCGCGAGGCGATCGCGCAATGGCTTTGCCGCCGGCACGCACTGCGTAATCTCGACGCGGCGACCCAGGTGCTGCCGGTGCTTGGCAGCCGCGAGGCGCTCTTCGCGTTCGGGCAAACGGTGATCGACGGCAGCCGCGTCGGCGCAACGGTCGTGGCTCCCAATCCGTTCTACCAGATCTACGAAGGTGCGGCACTTCTCGCCGGTGCGCGGATTCATTGCGTGAACGCCGATCCGCGCGCCGGATTCGCGCATCGCTGGGAACAGGTTGGCCCGGATGTCTGGGCGCGCACGCAGCTCCTGTATGTCTGCTCGCCGGACAATCCGACCGGTCGCGTGATGCCGCAGCAGGAATGGCGCGAGCTCTTCGCGCTCTCGGACCACTACGGCTTCGTGATCGCGTCCGACGAATGCTATTCGGAGATCTATTTCGACGAGGCGACGCCGCCGCTCGGCGCGCTCGCCGCGGCGCAAGCGGAGGGCCGCGACGCATTCCCGCGGCTCGTCGTGTTCGGCAGCCTGTCGAAGCGCTCGAACGCGCCCGGACTTCGCTCGGGTTACGTCGCCGGCGATCGCGCGCTGATCAAGGCGTTTTTGACGTATCGCACCTACCACGGCTCGGCGATGTCCGGTGCCGTTGCGGAAGCGAGCATCGCCGCGTGGCGCGACGAGGCGCACGTCGTGCAGAATCGTGCCGAGTACGCGGCGAAGTTCGATGCGCTTGCGCCGCGGCTCGCGCAGGCGCTGCAGTGCGCGCGGCCCGAGGCGGCGTTCTACCTGTGGGCGCAAACGCCGGGCGATGATGTTGCGTTCGCACGGCGCCTGCTCGAAGAGGAGAACGTCGCCGTGCTGCCCGGCAGCCTGCTCGCGCGCGAGGCGGACGGCCAGAATCCCGGCGCTGGACGCATCCGGATTGCGCTCGTTGCCGATCTCGCGCAGTGTGCCGAGGCGATCGAGCGGATCGTCGCCTGCGCATCGCGCTGCGTCTGACGGCGCTTCGCCCCGTCGCCCGCCCCCGCACTTCGTCGCCGCTTTCGCGCGTTCCGTCGCGACCGCGCAGGCGCGCCGCCCGCCTCTCTAGAATGCCGGGCATGGAAACGACTGCGCTTCCCGTCGTCGCGTCGCTGCGTGCGGGCTTCCGGTTCAACTGGATGACGCTGCTGTTGATCGTCGCGATCGACACGGGCGTGGCACTCCTGCTCTGGTCGAGCGAGCACGACCTGCAGCCGTTCTGGCAACCGCTCGTCACCACGCAGTTGACCGGCCTCGCGATCGCCTACTGCGTAAACGTCGCTGCGCCATGGAATCACGACGCGCCGCTGCGCCGTCTTGCGATCGCGACGTTCGTCGGCTCGCTGATCGGTCTCGTGCTGGTGATCGTCGTCAAGGGCTACTCGCTCGAGCATATGCGGAACGAGCCGATGTCGTTCGTCTTCAACGTCGTCGCCGCGTTCGTGATCGGCCTCGCGATCAGCCTGCTCTTCTACCTGAAACGCCGCGAGGCACGCGCGGTGGCCGCATTGCACAAGGCCGAAGCCGAGCGTCACCTATTGTCCAAGCAGGCGGTCGAGGCGGAGCTCAAGCTGATGCAGGCGCAGGTCGAGCCGCACTTCCTGTTCAACACGCTCGCGTCGGTTCAATACCTGATCGAGACCGATCCGGCGGGCGCGAGCCGCATGCTCGGCCACCTGATCGACTATCTGCGCGCGGCGCTGCCGCAGTTGCGCGCACGCTCTTCGACGCTCGCGCGCGAGATGTCGCTTGCGGCCGCGTATCTGAACATCCTCGCGATGCGGCTCGGGCCACGCCTCTCGTTCACGATCGACCTGCCCGACGAACTGCGCGATCATCCGTTTCCGCCGAATCTGCTCATCTCGCTGGTGGAGAACGCAGTGAAGCACGGGATCGAGCCGTCGGTCGAAGGGGGATCGGTGACGCTTGCCGCGTCGCGCCGCGACGATTCGCTGATCGTGACGGTATCGGACACCGGTTGTGGGCCCACGACGAGCGCGAAGAGCGGACAGGGCGTGGGGCTTTCGAACGTCCGCGAGCGGCTCGCGGCGCTCTACGGCGCGCGCGGCCGCTTCAGCCTCGAGCAGGCGGCGCCGCGCGGGATGCGCGCGACGCTGTCGCTGCCCTACGAGGCTGCGGGGACGACCTGAACGAGCAGCGCAAATGGCGAGGGCACTGATCGCCGAAGACGAAGCGTTGCTCCGTGCCCAGCTCAAGGCGCGGCTCGCGGAAGCGTGGCCCGAGCTCACCGAAATCATCGAGGCCGAGAACGGCGACCAGGCGCTC
>JAICLP010000177.1 GCA_025925475.1 Burkholderiales bacterium
CGATGGCGTCCGCGGCTGATCGACGAGCGACATCGGCGCGCGTGTGGCGGCCGCGACGTACGCGCCGCGCTGGTAGTGGTACTCCGCGACGTGCACCTCGAACATCCCGAGCGCGTTCGTCAGATAGCGCAGACGCAGCTGCGCGTCCTCGGCGTAACGGCTCTCGGGGACTTTGGCCAGGAGCTCCTTGAACGCCGCGAACGATTCGCGCATCTGCTTCGGGTCGCGCTCGGACAGGTCGAGCTCGTAGACGTAACCCAGTATCCCCTGGTCCTCACGGAAGTACACGAGGCCTTTCAGGTAGTACGCGTAGTCGACGTTCGGATGATTCGGGTACGTGCGAATGAAGCGGTCGCACGCGGCGGTCGCCGCCGCCTGCTCGCTGTTACGCCAGTTCGCAAACGCGCCTTCGAGTATCGCCTGCTGTGCGTAACGGCCATACGGATAGCGAGCTTCCAGCGTGTCGAACAGCTTGACCGCCCGCGTATAATTTCCGTCCAGCATCGCCTCGTGGGCGTTCTTGTACAGCTGTTCGGCGCTCCACCCCGCGGTTTCGTCCTTGACGTCGGGAAGCAATCCGCAACCCGCCGCCGTCAGCGCCATCAGCGCCAAGAAAAGCCACCTCTGCCATTTCGGCCACTGCGACATCATCATCGGCATCCTTCGTGAGTCGCGCGGATTATAGCCGACGATCGCCGCACGCCGACGCAGGCGCCGCGCGCGGAAACGCGCGATCGACCACGCAAACGGTGCCCGCCGAGCTCGCCGGCATGCGCCTCGACCAGGCGCTTGCGCGAATGCTCCCCGAGCACTCGCGCACGCGGCTCAAGGCGTGGATCGACGCGGGCCACGTGACGGTCGACGCCGCCGCATGGAACGCCCGCGACCGCGTCGCCGGCGGCGAGCGCATCGACGTTGTCGCGCCGGCCGGCGACCTGGCGCTCGTCGACGAGCCCGAGGACATCGCGCTCGACATCGTCTTCGAGGATGACGCGATTCTCGCCGTCGACAAGCCCGCGGGACTCGTCGTGCATCCGGGCAGCGGCAATCGCGCCGGGACGCTCCTCAACGCGCTGTTGCATCACGATCCCGCGCTTGCGTCGCTGCCGCGCGCCGGCATCGTGCATCGGCTCGACAAGGACACGAGCGGGCTCATGGTCGTCGCGAAGACGATCGAGGCGCAGACGGCGCTCGTGCGCGAGCTCGCGGCGCGTCGCATCGCGCGCGAGTATCTCGCGATCGCGCGCGGCGATCTCGCGCGTCCGGTCGTCGTCGATGCGCCGATCGGCCGTCACCCGACGCAGCGCACGACGATGGCCGTCGTCGCGCGCGGCAAGCCGGCGCGTACGCACGTCGACATCGTCGAGCGTTTCGGCATCGCGACACTGTTGCGCTGCACGCTCGAAACGGGACGCACGCATCAGATTCGCGTGCACCTCGCCGCGATCGGCCATCCGCTCGTCGGCGATCCTGCGTATGGAGGGCGACAAGCACAAAACGTGGTGCAGCCTGTATCGGCGTTCGCGCGGCAGGCGCTCCACGCCACGCGGCTTGCGCTAACTCACCCGGTCAGCGGGAAAACGATGACGTGGAGCGCGGCGCCGCCGCCCGATTTCGCTGCACTCGTCGTTGCGCTGCGCAGGATCGCAGAGCAGCGACCGGCTGCCGATCGCAGGAAAACGTGAGCGGGCGGGATGCATCGCTCGCGGAACGCATCGCGGCCGCGGGCTACGACTGGATCGTCCCGCAATGGCAAGCGCCCTCGACGGTCCATGCACTCATGACGACGCGCAACGGTGGCGTCAGCAGTGGCAAGGGCGCATCGCTCGATGTCGGCGGGTCGACGCTGCCTTCGACACCCGACACGGCTGCGGCAATCGTGGAGAACCGGCGCCGCGTGCAGGCGTTCCTGCCGTCGCCACCGGTCTGGCTCGCCCAGGTGCACGGGTCCGATGTCGCAACGGTCGACACGAGCGCGCCGTCATCGCCGCCGCGGGCGGACGCGGCGATCACGCGCGAACCGGACGTCGTCCTCGCCGCACGCGTCGCCGACTGCATGCCGGTGCTCTTCGCCGATCGTGACGCATCGGTCGTCGCCGTCGCGCACGCGGGCTGGCGCGGGCTCGCCGCCGGTGTTCTCGAGAACACGATCGCGGCGATGGGGTGCATCCCGGCGCGAATCGTTGCATGGCTCGGACCGGCAATCGGCCCTCGTGCGTTCGAAGTCGGCAGCGATGTCTACGATGCGTTCGTGGCACAGGACGCATCCGCGCGCACCGCGTTCGCGCCCAGGTCGCACGGCAAATGGCTCGCCGATCTCGAAGCGCTGGCGCGGATGCGCCTTGCGCGCGCCGGCGTGCACACGATCGACGGCGGCGGTTTTTGCACGTTCAGCGAACGCGCGCGCTTTTTCTCGTATCGCCGCGACGGCACGAGCGGGCGGATGGCGGCGCTCGTCTGGCGCGAGGGCGCACGACGATGATTCTGCTGCAGATCGTCGTCGCCGCGCTCGCCGGCGGCATCCTCTCGACGGTTGCAGCCGGTGCCTCGCTCGGCCTCAGCGCTTCGTGGATACCGGGGTTCGTGTCGTTCGCCGTCGGGGCGCTGCTCGGTGCCGTTTTCCTCGAGCTGCTGCCGCATGCGCTCGAAGGCGGGAGCGCGACGTCGGTGATGGTGACCGTGCTGATCGGCCTTCTAGCCTTCTTCCTGCTCGAGAAGCTCGTGCTGTGGCGCCATGCGCACGGCCATGCCGCGCATTCGGACGAGCGCGCCGAAACCGAGCACGAGCATGCGCTGCATGCGCACCACGCGCCCATCGAGGGTCGTCCCGGATTGATGATCCTGATCGGCAACAGCGTGCACAGCTTCTGCGATGGCATCGTGATTGCCGCCGCGTTCCTCGCGGACACCGCGCTCGGCGTCGCGACAACGCTTGCGATCGTCGCGCACGCGGTGCCGCAACAGGTCGGCGATTTCGCGGTACTGCTGCATTCGGGATTCGCGCGCACCAGGGCGTTCGCGTACAACGTCGCGACCGGCGTCGCAACGCTCGCCGGTGCGCTCGCCGCCTATGGGGCGCTCGCCGACATGCAGCAGCTGCTGCCGTCGGTGCTGGCGATCGCGGCCGCGAGCCTTCTGTATGTCGCCGTCGCGGACCTGATTCCGAGCCTGCACCGCCGCGCCGAGCCGATCGAAACGGTGAAGCAGATGCTGTGGATCGGCCTCGGCATCGCGATCATCGCGATCGCGCATCTGCTTCTCGAGCCACGCTAACATCGGGTCGATCCTCCCGACATGCCGCCCGATTCCACGATGGCAAGCAGCGATCCGCACACGATCGAACCCTGGCTCGCCCTCGCCACGCAATGGCAACAGGTGCTGGCCGCATGGACGAACTGGTGGCTCAGCTCGGGACATGCGGAGTGCGACGCTGATGCATCGCCGGACGCTGCCTCGCCGACCAAAGCGACGCCGCGCGCGCCGTTCGACACCGATGGCCTCGCCGCGCTGCATGCATCGTTCGCGCCGCGCGTGCAGGCCTTGTGGGCGCAGGCGGCGCATGCGACGCCGCTCGAGAACGATCGTCGCTTCGCGTCGAAGGCGTGGCGTGAGCAGCCGTATTTCGCCTGGCTCGCGCAGGCGTACCGCCTCTATGGCGAATACCTGACTGCGCTTGCGTCGCTCGCGCAGCTGCCGCCCGACGAGAAGCGGCGGCTCGAATTCGCGACGCGCCAGTTCGTCGATGCGATCGCACCGTCCAATTTCCCGGCGACCAATCCCGACGTGATTGCGCGCGCGATCGAGACCGACGGCGAAAGCATCGTCCTGGGCCTGCGCAATCTCGCGGCCGACGTCGGCAAGGGCCGCATCACGATGAGCGACGAGTCGGCGTTCGAAGTCGGACGCAATCTCGCCGTTACGCCGGGCAGTGTCGTGCTTCGCAACGACATGATCGAGCTGATCCAGTACGACGCGACGACGACGCGCGTCGCGAAGCGGCCGCTGCTGATCGTGCCGCCGTGCATCAACAAGTACTACATTCTGGATCTGCGGCCGGAAAACTCGTTCGTGCGCCACGCCGTCGACCGGGGGCACACGGTGTTCATGATCTCGTGGCGGAACGTCCCTTCCGACCTCGGAACGCTGACCTGGGACGACTATCTCGCGCAAGGCGTACTGGCAGCGCTCACCGCAGCGAAGTCGATCAGCCGCTCGCGCCAGGTCAACACGCTCGGCTTTTGCGTCGGCGGAACGCTGCTCGCCTGCGCGCTCGCCGTCCTCGCCGCACGCGACGACGACAGCGCAGCCAGCGCCACGTTCCTGACGACGATGCTCGACTTCGCCGATCCCGGGGAAATCGGCGTGTTCGTCACGCGCGAAATGCTCGCCGCGCGCGAGGCGCAGCTCTGTGCCGGGCAGCGCGTGCACGGCAGCGAGCTCGCTGGTGCATTCGCGAGCCTGCGGCCGAACGATCTCGTCTGGAACTACGTGGTCGACAATTACCTGAAGGGCCGCAACCCTCCGGCGTTCGACCTTTTGTATTGGAACGGCGACTCGGCGAATCTTCCGGGACCGATGTACGTGTATTACATCCGGCAGCTGTATCTGGAGAACCGTCTGCGCGAGCCGGGCGCGCTCACGATGCTCGGCGAGAAGATCGATCTGTCGCGAATCGACTATCCCGCCTACGTCTATGCATCGCGCGAGGATCACATCGTGCCGTGGCACTCCGCGTTTCGCACGCTCGGCCTCGTCGGTGGCGAGACGACGTTCGCGCTCGGCGCGTCGGGACACATCGCGGGCGTCGTCAATCCTCCCGAGGCGCACAAGCGCAATTACTGGACGAACGACGCGCGTCGCGCTGGCGCCGACGACTGGTTTGCGGACGCGACGAGCCACCATGGAAGCTGGTGGCCGCACTGGTACGCGTGGCTCGCGCAGCACAAGGGCGGCGAGCGCAAAGCACCCGCGCATGTCGGCAATGCAACGTATCGGCCGCTCGGTCCGGCGCCTGGCGACTACGTGCGCGAGCAGGTCGACTGACGCAAGCCGTCTCTCCATTGCGCCGCCTTTGCGCTACCATGCCGTCATCGTCTGATCGAAGGAGGAAACGATCATGGCAGCACAGCGCATCGCGCTCGTGACCGGCGGCATGGGGGGTCTCGGCGAGGCGATCTGCACGAAGCTCGCAGCACTCGGCAACACCGTCGTCACGACGCATTCACCGGGCAACACGAAATCGGCCGACTGGCTCGACGCGATGAAGCGGCAGGGCTACGATTTTCGCGCGTACCCCTGCGATGTCGCGAACTTCGATTCCGCCGCCACGTGCGTCAGGCAGGTCGTCGGCGATCTCGGGCCGATCGACGTGCTCGTCAACAACGCCGGGATCACGCGCGACATGACGTTTCGCAAGATGGACAAGGCGAACTGGGATGCGGTGATCGAGACGAACCTCGATTCGTGTTTCAACATGACGAAGCAGGTCTGCGACGGCATGACCGAGCGCGGCTGGGGCCGCATCATCAACATCTCGTCGGTGAACGGCCAGAAGGGCGCGTTCGGGCAGACCAATTACTCGGCGGCGAAGGCCGGCATGCACGGCTTCACGAAGGCGCTCGCGCTGGAGGTTGCGCGCAAGGGCGTCACCGTCAACACGATCTCGCCGGGCTACATCGGCACGAAGATGGTGATGGCGATTCCGAAGGATGTGCTCGACAGCAAGATCATTCCGCAGATTCCGATGGGACGGCTCGGCAAGCCCGAGGAGGTCGCGGGCCTCGTCGCGTACCTCGCGAGCGACGAAGCGGCGTTCCTCACCGGCGCCAACATCGCGATCAACGGCGGTCAACACATGTTCTGACGCGATGCGTGAAATGAATGGCGCCGCCGCACTGGCGGCAACGAGCGAGATCAGGCTTGCGTTGCAGGCCACGCGGCCGCGCGCAGCAACGTGCGTGCTCGCGGGCACGATCCCCGACCCGCTGCTGTCGAGCCGGGCGCGTGAGTGGAATGGCCTCACGCTCGAGCTGCAGAGCTTTCACGACCTCGACGTCGTCGTGCAGGCGACCGATCACGTGATCGCCGTGCACCTCGCCGGCAGCGTCAACGTGCATCAAAGCCGCAACGGCCGCGCGCGCTCGCGGACAATGGCCGTCGGCGACGTCACGATCACGCCGGTCGGACCGCCAACCCGCTGGCGGCAATCCGGGCAAAGCCTCGTCGTGCTGCTGCGCCTGTCGCCCGACTACATACGAAACGTCGCCGGTGACGAATGCGCGCTCGACCCCGATCGCTTCGAGATCCAGGGCCGCTTCGGCATACGCGACGAGCGCATCGATGACCTCGCGCGCCGCCTCCTCGCCGGCCTCGAGCTCGAAGGCGTCGACAGCCGGCTGTACGTCGATGCGCTGACCTGCGAGCTCGCGATTCACCTGCTGCGCGAGCACACGGCGCCGTGCGCCGGCACCACATGGCGGATGGCGCGCCTCTCGCCGCACAAGCTGCGCCGCGCGATCGACTACATCGACGACAACCTGCGAACCGAGCTCACGCTCGCGTCGATGGCGGAGGCGGTCGCACTGAGTCCCGGGCACTTCGCGCACGCATTTCGGCAGGCGACCGGCGTTGCGCCGCACCGCTACGTGCTCGAGCGGCGCGTCGAGCGTGCGAAAGCGCTGTTGCGCCAGTCGGACATGCCGATCACCGAGATCGCCGATTGCGTCGGCTGCTCGA
>JAICLP010000199.1 GCA_025925475.1 Burkholderiales bacterium
AAGCCATACGCGCGAATGGCGTCGGCACCGACGTCGGCGAGTATCTCGCGGATTCCGTTTGCCTCGCCGTGCCGGTCAGGGATGCGCGGGGCAGGACGTGCGCAGCCATCGCCGTTCATGGTCCGGCGCCGCGGATGACGTTGCGAAAGGGCCACGGATTCGTGGCGGCGATGCAGGAGGCGGCGAAGGCGCTCGCCGACACGTTCGAAACCGCCAATCCTGCGCGCACTCGCGCGCGAGCCGGGCAGCGCACGCAATCGCGCCATAAGGGCGACGCCCGCGTCGGAGCGTGAAGCGCGCGCCTTCGCGGACGCGCGCAAATCTACTTGCCGAGGAGGAGACGCAATGGATGATGCGAAATCGAAGGAGGCTGCACGCAACGTCACGCACGATCCTGCGCGCACGGATCGCCGCGACTTTCTCGGCAACGTCGCGAAGGCCGCGGGCACGCTCCTGCTCGGTGACATGGTCGGCGGCATTCCCGCCGCCGTCGCGCAGCAGAGCGGCGCACCGGCCGTCGTCACGCGCAAGTTCACCGACTGGGGCTGGCCGCTTCCGTACGAGCAGGTTTCGCCGAAATCGAAGCAGTGGCTGCAAGGCAAGGGCTGGTGGCCGCTCGGCGCCGCATGGATCGTCGTGTGGTCCGGTGAGGAGATGGTCGGCCATGTGATGCAGACGCAGAAACTTCTCGAAAAGCGCGGCATCGACACCGACTGGAAGACGTTCGTCGCCGCGGGATTCTCGAACGAGGCGTTCATCCCCGGACGCATCCAGATGGCGAACACCGGCGCGCTCGGCGTGCTCGCGCTCCTCAGCAACAAGGTCCCGATGCGTGCGATGGCCGTCCATTCGCCAGCGCTGACGCACGCGGCGACGGTTCCGCTCGATTCGCCGCTCAAGAGCCTCTCCGACCTCAAGGGCGCGCGCGTGCTGAAGCGTCCCGCCGTCGTCGGCACGACGACGGGCTCGACGAACCACTTCGGCTTCATTGCCGCCGCGCAGTACCTCGGCCTCAAGCAGAACGAGGATTACACGCTGCGAAGCAGCCCGCCGGGCGACCTTGCAACCGCGCCGAAGGGCATCGACGTCTATACGATCTGGGAGCCGCACGTCTCCTACTCCACCGACGTGCTGAAGGTGTCGCGCCTGCTCGAGCCGCTCGATCCGTACTACATCTACAGCGGCTACTGCTACGGGCGCAAGGAGATCGAGGACAACGCACCCGACGTGATGCAGTTCATCAACGACGCGTTCATGGAGTCGGTGCTGTGGTCGCAGGCGAATCCGGACGAGGCGATCAGTTCGCTGATGTCCCGGCCCGAATACGGACGGCTCGGCAAGGCGCTGATCACGAAGATGAGCCAGCGCTATCTGTTCTGGCCGAAGCCGACCGTCTATTACCCGTTCGACGATCCGAACGGCATCTGGCCAAAGGAGGAAGCGCGGATCAGCAAGTGGGCCTACGAGACCGGTGCATCGAAGAACGACATCACGAACATCGAATGGCAGAAGGCGCGCAACACGCATTACATGGATGCGACCTACGAGAAGCTCGGCTGGGCGATCCCGAAGCACCCGGCGTTCCTGCCGAAGGACTTCGGCGGCGTCGGCAACCTCCCGTACAAGCCGTACGGCGCCGCGCTCCTCAACGGTCCCGCGCCATTCCCCGAGGCCGGTGAGCTGACGAAGCCATGGACGTTCAAGGGCAAGACGTACCATCCGTGATCGTCGGGATGCCGTCCTCGCCGTCGCTCGACGGCGAAGACGCGCGATCGCCGGGCGCGCTCACCGCCAATCGTGGCATGCCGCCAACGCAGGAGGCGCTGGCGAGGCTCGCCGCGTCGATGGTGCCGCCGCCTCCGCCGGCGTGGAAGCGCGCGCTGTCGCGCATCTCGCGCCTGTGGCTGCTCGCCGTGTTCGTGATCGCGTGGCAATTGATCAGCATGTACGGGCAGCGCGTCAATCCGCAGCTCGACGTGATGATGCCGCCGCCGACCGCCGTCATCTCGGCGGCCGCCGATCTCATTGCGCGCGGCGTATTGCTGACGCATATCCTCGACAGCCTGAAGCGCGTGCTGCTCGCCGTCGGGGCCGCAGCCGTGCTCGGCGTTCCGCTCGGTCTTGCGATGGGCTGGTCGAAACGCTTTCGCGCTGCGGTCGATCCGCTGCTCGAATTCATCCGGCCGATTCCGCCGCTCGCCTGGATACCGCTTAGCATCCTCTGGTTCGGCATCGGCGACGTGCAGATCGTCTACATCATCTTTCTCGCCGCGTTCTTTCCCGTGGTGCTGAATTCGCTCGCCGGCGCGCGCGACGTCGATACCTACCTCGTGCGTGCGGGGCTTTCGCTGGGCGCGCGCCCGCGCGAGCTGTTCCTGACCGTCGTGCTTCCAGCGGCATTGCCGCACATCTTCACCGGCATTCGCATCGGCCTCGGCATCGGCTGGATGGCGCTCGTCGCGGGCGAGCTCGTTGCGGCGCCGAGCGGCCTGGGTTACATGATCAACAACGCGCGCACGCTTTTCAGAAGCGATTACATCCTGCTCGGCATGGTGCTGATCGGTGCCCTCGGCCTCGTGCTCGATTACCTGATGCGCCAGGCGGCGCGTTTCGCGATGCCGTGGCATCGGCAGTAGTGCAACCATGATTCAAGTCGACGTCGCCAACGTCAGCAAGGTCCATGTGTCGATGAAGGGCGAGCCGCTGCTCGCGCTGCTCGATGTCGACTTCCGGGTCGAGGAGAACGAGTTCTTCTCGATCGTGGGGCCGAGCGGCTGCGGCAAGACGACGCTCCTCAATCTGCTCGCGGGGTTCGAGCAGCCGACGCGCGGCGAGCTGAAGGTCGGCGGCAAGGTGATCACCGAGCCGGGCTGGGAGCGTGCGGTCGTCTTCCAGGAATACGCATTGTTCCCGTGGTACACGGTCGCGCAGAACGTCCGCTACGGATTGCAGCGCAAGCGCGTGCCCGAACCCGAGCAGCGGCGCCTGGTCGATCACTACATCGGCCTCGTCGGCCTGCGCGGCTTCGAATCGCGCTATCCGCGCGAGCTCTCGGGCGGCATGCGCCAGCGCGTCAGCATCGCACGCGCACTCGCAGTCAATCCGTCGATCCTGCTGATGGACGAGCCGTTCGCATCGCTCGACGTCCAGACCCGCGAATACATGCAGGACGAGCTGCTGAAGATCTGGCAGCGCGAGCCGAAGACGGTGATCTTCATCACGCACAGCATCGACGAAGCGATCAAGCTCTCCGATCGCATCGCGATCCTCGCGCCGCGGCCGGGACGCGTCGAGGAAATCAAGACCGTCGACTTCCCGCGGCCGCGCGATCCCACCGATCCCGCCGTCGTGCATCTCGCCGCTGAAGTGAAGCTGTGGCTGCGCCGGAAGGTATTCGAGAATCGGCGTTCGGAAGAACCGGCAGCCGGGCGGCAGGAGGCCGCGCACTGAAGCCAACACTCAGTCCTCCGCCGCCGCGAGGCGCACTTTCCAAGACGCTGTCACCACCCAAAGTCCCTTGAGCCACGACAACCTGACGTACGAGGACCTGCTGCAGATCGTCGAGCTGATCAAATCCTCGCAGCAGTTCTCCGAGTTCCGGCTGAAAATCGGCGAGATCGAGATCGAGGTGCGGCGCGTCCGCAGCGACGGCGTCGCCGTTTCGGATGCAGCTGACGCGCCGACGCAAACCACGGCAGCTGCGAAGGCCGCCAATGCGCCCGATGAGACATCCGCCAAAGCGGCGACGACGGGCGCCGATGCGCCGACCACCTTCTCCCCTCACTCGCCGACCGCACTCCCATCGGGATCGATCATCGTGCGCGCGCCGATGGTGGGTACGTTCTATCGCTCGCCGTCACCGGGCGCGCCGCCGTTCGTCGAGGTCGGCCAGGCGGTGGACGAGCACACGACCGTTTGCATCATCGAGGTGATGAAGCTGATGAACTCGATTCCGGCCGGCGCCCGCGGACGCGTGCAGCAGGTTCTCGTCGCCGACGGCGCGCCGGTCGACACCGGCGCACCGCTGATCGTGCTGGATCCGAAATGAGCACGGGAATGAATGGAAGCACCATGAGCATTTGCAGCGAATCGCACGACTCGTCGCAGCGCTTCGATTTCATCGACGTCACGCTGCGCGATGCGCACCAATGCCTGTGGTCGACGCGAATGACGACGGCGATGATGACGCCGATCGTCTCGACGATCGATCGCGCCGGATACGCGTACATCAACATCCTCGGGGGCGCCGTGTTCGACGTGTGCGTGCGCTACCTGCACGAGAATCCATGGGAGCGCATCGGCCTTTTGTGCAAGCGCTTCACGACGCCGTGCGACGGTCTCACGCGCGGACAGAGCCTTTACACGTTCGAGCTCTTTCCCGACGACATCGTCGCGCTCAATTCGCATGCGCTGGCGCGCCGCGGCATCGAGGTCCTCACCGTCTATGACGCGCTGAACGACAACCGCAACATCGTATCGTCGGTGCGCTCCGGGCACGAGTCCGGCATGCGCGTCAACGCGATGATCACGTACACGCTCTCGCCGGTGCATACCGACGACTACTACGTCGAGCGGGCGACGGAGCTCGTCGCGCTCGACGTCGACTTCATCTCGATCAAGGACCCGACCGGCCTGCTCACGCCCGAGCGCGGGCGCACGCTCTTCCCCGCCATCGTCGCGGCTGCCGGCACGATCCCCGTCCAACTGCATTCGCATTGCCAATCGGGTCTCGCGCCGCAGGTGTACGAGCTGGCGATCGAGGCCGGCTTCCGGTTCGGCTATACGGCAAGCGAGCCGCTCGGCAACGGCGCGTCGCTGCCGGCGACCGAAGACATCGTCGCGCGCGCGCGAAAGCTCGGCGTAGCGACCTCGATGAACGATGCGGCGCTCGCCGAAGTGGCGAGCTATTTCCGTTGGGTCTGCGAGCGCGAGAACAAGCCGTGCGGCAAGGTCGCGGCGTACGATCCGAAGCTCTACGAGCACCAGATCCCCGGCGGCATGATCTCGAACCTGCACTACCAGCTCGAGACGATGGGAATCGCCGACCGCTTCCCCGAAATCCTCGAGGAGGCCGCGCGCGTGCGGCAGGACCTGGGCTACCCGATTGCCGTGAGCCCGTTCGCGCAGTACATCGTCACGCAGGCGACGCTGAACGTCGTGCAGGGCGAGCGATACAAGACGATTCCCGACGAGGTCCGCAAATATGCGCGCGGCTATTACGGCCGTCTCGCGGCGCGTCCGTCGGACGAGTTTCTCGAGCGAGCGAACATCCGCGACAACGAATACGTCACCGAAGCGCCCGGCGCCCATATCGAGCCGTGGATACCGCGCATTCGCAGCGAGCTCGGCGCCGGCGCGAGCGACGAGGACGTGCTGCTCGCCGCGTTCTACGATCGCAAGCTCGTCTCGCAACTCTCCAATCCCGTCCCCGAATGCCGATTCCGCACGACGCCGCTTGCCGAGCTTGTCGGCTTCCTTGCCGGACGCAAGGACATCGACCACGCGCGCATTCGCTTCGCCGGGACCGAGTTGACGGTATCGGCGTAGCGCGAGACATCGGCGTGCGAGACGTTCGTATCCTCTTGCGCGCATGGAACCCGTTACGCTGATCGTCGCCGCCGCGATCGCGATCGCCGCCGGCGCGGTGCGCGGCATCACCGGTTTCGGGGGCGCGATGGTGATGTCGCCGCCGCTCGCGCTGCTGCTCGGGCCGCGCGTCACGGTGCCGGTCGTGCTGCTGCTCGAGTCGATCATCGCGGCGCCGATGCTGTGGCAGACGCGCGAGCGCGTGAACTGGCGGATGATCGGCGCGATCCTCGCCGCCGCGTGCCTCTTCGTCCCGATCGGCGTCCTCGTGCTCGCGGTCACCGATCCGAAGGTGACCCGCAACGCGATCGCCATCACCGTGATCGTCTTCGCACTCCTGCTCCTGCGCGGCTGGCGCTATGCCGGGCGCCCGCGGCTCGCGACGTCGCTGGGCCTCGGCGCCATCAGCGGCGGCATGCTCGGCGCGACGAGCATCGGAGGGCCGCCGGTGATCCTCTATCTGCTGTCGGGTCCCGATCCGATCGAGACGACGCGCGCCAACCTGACGCTCTACGTGACGGTGACGTCATTGATCGGAATCGTCATGCTGGTGCAGCAGCGCATCTTCGACGCGCATGCGGCATGGACGTCGCTGTGGCTCGCGCCGGCGTACTACGCCGGGCTCGTCGGCGGCATCCGGCTGTTCCCGCGCTTCAACGATCAGCGCTTTCGCCGCTTCACGCTCGCGCTGCTGAT
>JAICLP010000210.1 GCA_025925475.1 Burkholderiales bacterium
CGAGACGACTGGGCGTACGCGGGCCTCATCGGCTCGAAGTCGAAGCGCGCACAGTTCGAGCGAAGACTCGCCGCGCGCGGCTTCAGCGATCCGTTTGCGCGGATCCGCTGCCCGATCGGGACCGCGGTCGCGATCAAGGGCAAGCATCCCGGCGCGATCGCGGTGGCGGTCGCTGCCGAGCTTCTTCTCGCACGCGAGGCGTACGCCAGGCGCACGGATGCGCCGCAGGGCATTGAACTGATCCCCAAGCTGAAGCGAAGCTGAAGCGCGTGTAAATGTTGCAAGATTTTTCCGCGCCGCAGCTCGTGGCGGGGGAATCCTGCTTTCGCCAACTCGTCCAACTATTACCTAGGCAACCGGAGGTAAGTGACATGAAGGCAAAGCGTTGGCAAGACTGGCTCAATCTGCTGATCGGCATCTGGCTGTTCATTTCGCCGTGGGTGATCGGCTTCGCGGGCGCCGACACGGCCGCGTCGTGGAATGCATGGATTCTCGGCGTGGCGATCGTCGTGTTCTCGGCGATAGCCGTATCGATGCCGCAGGCATGGGAAGAGGTCATCAACATCCTGCTCGGCATCTGGATGGTGATCTCGTCGTGGGTCATCGGCATCGCGAGCCGCGCGGCCGAGACGAACGCCGTGATCGTCGGCTTGCTCGTCATTCTGTTCGCGGCATGGGCGATGGCGATGAACCGCGATTGGCATCGCACGACGACGATCCCGCAATAGGGCCATCACGCCCATGGGGTCAGCAGCGCGTCCGGCGCGTGGCTGGCCCCATTTCCGTTTACGTCGACGGGAGAACAACGACATGCTGCACACGGTCAAGGAACTCACGGGCCTCGGCGTTCGCGCGCGCGACGGCGAGCTCGGCAAGGTGAAGGACGCGTACTTCGACGACCAGCGCTGGGCGATGCGCCATCTCGTCGTCGACGCGGGCAGCTGGCTCACCGACCGCAAGGTGCTGATCTCGCCGCGCGCGGTACGCGGCGTCGACTGGAAAAGCGAGGTGATCGACGTCGACCTCACGAAGCAGCAGGTGAAGGACAGTCCCGGGATCGACACCGACCGGCCGGTGTCGCGCCAGCACGAGCTCGACTATCACCACTACTACGGCTACCCGAATTACTGGGAAGGCGCGAACCTGTGGGGTGTCACGATGCTGCCGTATCCGTGGGTCGGCACCTCCGTCGACCCGCTCGTTCCACCATCGACCCCCGTCGATCCGGCCGTCGCACGCGAGGTGCAGGGCCGCATCGACGAGGAGATCCGCAACGCCGACGTGCACCTTCGCAGCTGCGATGAGGTAAGCGGCTACGAGATCCTCGCGACCGACGGGTCGATCGGCGAGGTCGACGATTTCGTCTTCGACGACGAGAGCTTCGCGATCCGCAACGTGATCGTCGACACGCGCAAATGGCTGCCGGGCAAGCACGTACTGCTCGCCCCGGAAGACATCGACCACGTGAGCTGGGACGATCACGAGGTCTACGTGAAGCTCACGCGCGAGGCGGTGAAGAACGCGCCCGAATACGATCCGTCGAATCCCGCCTGGGGCACCGGGCTGCCCCGCGCGATGGGAGCCGCGCCGACGCCTTGACGGCCGCCGGAAGACGGTAGCTCCCGAAGCGGGCGTGACGCCGACCGGCGCGCGCCCGCTTTTTGTTTCGCAAAGCCGCCGCCGTCGCGGATAATCCGCGCCATGGCGGACACCCCCACCGAAGCGGCCCCGCGGCTCGCGCTCCGCGGCATCACCAAGCGCTATCCGAACGTGCTGGCGAACGACGGCATCGACCTCGACGTACTGCCGGGCGAGATCCACGCGGTGCTCGGCGAGAACGGTGCAGGCAAGTCGACGCTGATGAAGATCATCTACGGCGTCGTCGAGCCCGACGCGGGCGTGATGCGCTGGGAAGGCGAGCCCGTTCGCATCGACAATCCGGCGCGTGCGCGCAAGCTCGGAATCGGGATGGTGTTCCAGCACTTCTCGCTGTTCGAGACGCTGACCGTCGCCGACAACATCCGGCTCGCGCTCGAGCCCCGCCAGTCTCGCCAGTTGCGCCAGCGCATCCGCGACATCTCGACGCGCTACGGCCTGCCGCTCACGCCCGCCCGGCGCGTACACACGATGTCCGTCGGCGAGCGCCAGCGCGTCGAGATCGTGCGCTGCCTGCTGCAGAGGCCGCGCCTCCTGATCATGGACGAGCCGACGTCGGTGCTCACGCCGCAGGCGGCGCAGCGGCTCTTCGAAACGCTGCGCACGCTGGCGAGCGAAGGCGTCAGCATTCTCTACATCAGCCACAAGCTCGACGAGATCCGCGCGCTTTGCACGCGCGCGACCGTCCTGCGTGCGGGACGCGTCACCGGCCAGTGCGACCCGCGCCGGGAGACGACGGCCTCGCTCGCGCGCATGATGATCGGCGGCGACTTGCCGCACACCGTGCATCGCGAAGCAAACGCGGGGGCACCGGCGCTTCGCGTGCAGCGGCTCGACGTACCGGCCGACGATCCTTTCGGCACGCGGCTCTCCGGCATTTCGTTCGACGTGCGCGAAGGCGAGATCCTCGGCATCGCCGGCGTGTCGGGCAACGGACAAAAGGAATTGCTCGCAGCGCTCTCCGGGGAACGCACGCTCGCGCGTGCCGACGCGATCATGATCGACAGCGCGCCGGTCGCGAAGCTCGATGCATTCGCGCGCCGCAAGCTCGGTCTCGCGTTCATCCCCGAGGACCGGCTCGGCCGCGGCGCCGTGCCCGAGATGAACCTCGCCGACAACGGGCTTCTCACCGCGCGCGGCGACGGCAATGTCGCGCACGGCTTCATTCGCGAGCGCAGCGTCGTCGCGTTCGCGAAACGAACGATCGCGGCGTTCGGCGTGAAGGCGGGCGGCCCGGACGCGGTGGCGCGAAGCCTGTCAGGCGGCAACCTGCAGAAGTTCATCGTCGGCCGCGAGATCGGCCAGCGCCCGAAGGTGTTGATCGCCGCGCAGCCGACATGGGGCGTCGACGTGGGCGCTTCGGCGCAGATTCGCCAGGCGCTCATCGACTTGCGCGAGCGCGGCGTCGCCGTGCTCGTCGTCTCCGAAGAGCTGGACGAGTTGATCGAGATCTGCGACCGGCTCGCCGTGATGACCCAGGGACGGCTTTCGCCGGCGAAGCCGGTGCGCGAGACGAGCGCCGAGGAGATCGGCCTTCTGATGGCCGGCGCGACGTCTGGTGAAATAACTCCGACAGGCACGAGCGCGCCCGCTCGCGCCGAAGCTCGATGAGACTGCGGCTCGAAGCCCGGCCGGTGCCCTCGCGCGTCTACGTCTGGACCGCACCGCTGATCGCTGCGCTCGCGACGCTCGCCGTCGGCTTCGTCGTGTTCAGCGCGTTCGGCAAGAATCCGCTGGCGGCATTCGACGCGTTCTTCATCGCGCCGATCGCAACGCGCTACGGCGTCGCCGAACTGCTGCTGAAGGCGAGCCCGCTGATGCTGATCGCGACCGGCCTCGCGATCGGCTACCGCGCCAACGTCTGGAACATCGGTGCCGAAGGCCAGCTGACGCTCGGCGCGATCGCGGGCGGCGGCGTCGCACTCGCGGTCGGCGACGCCTTGTGGCCGCCGGTGTTGCTGCTGCCGGCGATGTTCGTCGCCGGCGCCGCCGGCGGCATGCTGTGGGCGGCGATTCCCGCATGGCTGCGCACGCGCTTCAACGCGAACGAGATCCTGACGTCGCTGATGCTCGTGTACGTCGCGACGCTGCTTCTGTCGTGGCTCGTGCACGGTCCATGGCGCGATCCGGAGGGCTACAACTTCCCGCAGTCGAAGATCTTCGCCGCGAACGCGATGCTGCCGATCCTGCTGCCCGAAACGCGGTTGAACGCCGGGTTCCTGCTCGCGCTCGCGGTCGTCGCGATCGCGTGGCTTTTCGTGCGCAAGCACATCGTCGGCTTCGAGATGCGCGTCGCAGGACTTTCGCCCGGCGCGGCGAATTACGCCGGGATTTCCTGGCGTCGCAACATCTGGCTCGGCATGCTCGCGGGTGGCGCGTGCGCGGGACTCGCAGGCGTGAGCGAAGCAGCGGGGCCGATCGGTCAATTGCTGCCGTCGATGTCGCCCGGTTACGGATTCGCGGCGATCATCGTCGCATTCGTCGGGCGCCTGCATCCTGCAGGCATCGCGCTCGCGAGCCTTCTGATGTCGCTGCTCTATCTCGGCGGCGAATCGGCGCAGGTGAATCTCGCGCTCCCGTCCGCCGTCACCGGCCTGTTCCAGGGCACGCTGCTCTTCTTCCTGCTCGCTGCCGACGTGCTCGTCAATTACCGGCCGCGGATGGTGCTCGCATGAAACGACCTGGAACACGGCACCACTGAGATGAACGAAATCGCGCAGATCGTCGTGCTGACGCTCGCGGCCGGAACGCCGCTCGTCTTCGCCGCGCTCGGCGAGCTCGTCGTCGAGAAGGCGGGGGTGCTGAACCTCGGCGTCGAAGGCATGATGCTCGTCGGCGCGATCGCGTCGTTCATCGTCGCGGCGAAGGCAGGTTCGCCGTGGCTCGGCGTTTTCGTCGGCGCGCTCGCCGCGGCGCTGCTGTCGCAGATTTTCGCGGTGATCGTGCTGACGCTGCGCGCCAATCAGGTTGCAACCGGACTTGCGTTGTCGCTGTTCGGCATCGGCCTTTCCGCGTTCATCGGCCGGCCCTTCATGAGCGTCGTCATCGACGGCATCAAGCCGCTTGCGGTGCCGGGCCTTTCGACGATGCCGCTCGTCGGCAAACTGATCTTCGGCCACAACCCGCTCGTCTACCTGTCGATCGCGCTGTTCCTCGCGGTGCAGGTTTTCCTGCAGCGCACCCGTGCCGGCCTCGTGCTGCGCGCCGTTGGCGAATCGCCGCAATCGGCGCATGCGATCGGTTATCCGGTGATTGCGATTCGCTACGCCGCGGTGCTGTTCGGCGGCGCATGCGCGGGTCTCGCCGGCGCGTTTCTCGCGGTCGCCTATACGCCATCGTGGGTCGAAGGGATGACGGCAGGTCGCGGCTGGATCGCGCTCGCGCTCGTCGTGTTCGCGTCATGGAAGCCATGGCGCGTGATGATCGGCGCCTATTTGTTCGGCAGCGTGACGCTGGCGCAATTCCAGGCACAGGCGGCCGGCGTTGCGGTGCCGTCGCAGCTGCTCGCGATGCTGCCGTACGTGGCGACCGTCGTCGTGCTCGCGCTGATCTCGCGCGACGCGACGATGATTCGGCTGAACGCGCCGGCGTCGCTCGGCAAGCCGTACCATCCCGAGTAGTCGCTCATCCTCGCGCCATAGCCTTCGCACCGCCTGCAGAAGAACAGCGTGGCGTGAGGGGGCGTACAATCGCGCCCCATTCCGCACCCGTGCCAAGGAGCATCCCATGTCTTCGATGAGCCGCAGAACCGCGCTCGCCACCCTTGCCGCGTCCCCGCTGGCGCTTGCGCTGCCGTCGTGGGCGCAAGGCAAGGAGCCGCTCAAGATCGGCTTCATTTACGTGAGCCCGATCGGCGACGCCGGATGGACGCACCAGCACGACATCGCGCGGATCGCGATGGAAAGGAACCTGGCGCCGCGCGTGGCGACGAAGTACGTCGAGAACGTTCCCGAAGGCGCCGACGCCGAGCGCGTGATCCGCGAGCTCGCGCAGTCGGGTCACAAGCTGATCTTCACGACGTCGTTCGGCTACATGAACCCGACGATCAAGGTCGCGCAGCAGTTTCCGAACACGTTCTTCGAGCATGCGACGGGCTACAAGACGGCGAAGAACGTCGGCACGTACAACGCGCGCTTCTACGAGGGTCGCTATCTCGCCGGCATCGTCGCCGGCAGGATGAC
>JAICLP010000418.1 GCA_025925475.1 Burkholderiales bacterium
CGCCGCCGTTGGCGATCAGTCCGGCAATCCCGCTGTCGTGGGACCCTTTGGGTCCGGTAGACCGGTGACTTTGCGCCCCCGGCTTTCGCCGGGTTTGCCCTTTTCAGACTGGTGCAGTTATGACGTTAGCATTGTACGGCGTGATCGGCCGAGCGCAAGCGTCCGTACGGCGGGCGCTCTTGCTCGTGCACGCGTTGTTGCATTTCGCGCGATACGTCATCCGGTGCACAGCTTGTCGACGACAAGTTGTCCACGCGTGCGCCGTCGTGCCGTCGCGCGCTTCCGCAGCGCGCGCCGAATGAATCGCATGCCATCGCTGACGCTCGACGACTTCGATTACGCGCTGCCGCCGGAACTCATTGCGCAAACGCCCGCCGCTCGCCGCTCGGGCAGCCGTCTTCTGCACGTCGACGGCGCAGCGCTCGCCGATCTTCGCTTCACCGACCTTCCGGGCCTGCTCGGGAAGAACGATCTCGTCGTCTTCAACGACACGCGGGTGATCAACGCGCGCGTGCGCGGGCGCAAGCGGACGGGCGGCGAAGTCGAGATGCTCGTCGAGCGGATGAGCGGAAGCGACAGCGCGCTCGTGCAGTTGAAGGCCAGCCATCCGCCGCGCGTCGGGAGCACGATCGACCTGGGAGGCGCCGCGGCAGCCACGGTGCTTGCACGCGATGGTCGCTTCTTCGAGTTGCGCTTCACGGGAACCGGCGACCTGTCGGCGTGGCTCGAGCGGCATGGCGAGGTTCCGCTGCCTCCGTACATCACCCATGCGCCCGGCGCCGCCGACGCCGAGCGCTATCAGACGATCTATGCGCGTCACCCCGGCGCCGTAGCAGCGCCCACGGCAGGGCTGCATTTCGACGCGGCGATGCTCGAGGCGCTCCGTGCGCGCGGCGTCGCGCTGGCGTTCATCACGCTGCATGTCGGCGCGGGCACGTTCCAGCCGGTGCAGGTGCAGCGGATCGACGAGCACCGGATGCATGCGGAGCGCTATTGGATCCCGCCGGCGACCGTGGACGCGATCGCAGCCGCGCGTTCGCGCGCCGGGCGCGTCGTGGCCGTCGGGACGACCAGCCTGCGCGCGCTGGAGGCTGCAGCGGACGATGCGGGCAACGTCGCCGCCGGTGCGTCGGAGACGTCACTCTTCATCGTGCCCGGCTATCGCTTTCGGGTCGTCGCGCGGCTGCTCACGAATTTCCACTTGCCGAAATCGACGCTTCTGATGCTCGTTGCCGCTTTCGGCGGTTATGCGGCGATTCGACACGCGTACGCTCATGCGGTGGCGAAACGCTATCGTTTCATGAGCTATGGCGACGCCATGTTGCTCGAGCGTGAAATTCGATGACAAATGCAGGCTTGCTCCCGGGCACGTACACTCTGGGCACTCGCCTGCCGATTGCCAAAAACGTCGCCAATCGGCGACATTTCGTCAACCTCACGCCCCCGACGCAACAAACTCGGACGCCCGCGCCTAGGCGCGTACCGCTTTCGATTGGCAAAATGCCGCGACTCCGCTACGCTTCGGACATCCCAATTTCGGCCGGGCCCCGCGCGCCGGCCGGTTGCGCCTCATCCATGCCATTGGCGTTCCGCGTCGTCGCGGCCCTGCTCGTCGCGTGCGCGTTCTCGTCGCAGGCGCTGGCGGCGCGCGTTGCAATCCTTTCGAATGCGTGGTCAGCCGAAACGGCCGCCGATTACAACGCGAAGATCCAAGGCCACGTCTTCACCGGCATCGACGTTTCGTCGAGCGTGCCGCCGCTCGACACGCTGCTTGCGAATTACGACGTCATCCTGCTGTTCGAGGACCGCGTGTTCGTCAATGCGACCGTCGTCGGCAATCGCGTCGCCGAGTTCGCGAAGGCGGGCCATGCCGTCGTACTGGGCACTTTCTACGAGCAGGACCGCAGCGACGCCGTCGCGGGAGCCGCAACGCCGCACGGCTGGGGCGATCTCGAGACGATCGATCCGAACACGACCGACGGCGTCGGAACGCCTTATGCCGTGCGCACGCTGGATCCGTCGAGCATCGTCGCGCATCCGTTGACGCTCGGCGTCACGAGCCTTTCGGCGCTCCGCGGCAGCCCCGGGCCCTATGCCGGCGGCAACGAGGCGAAGCCGGGAACGACGGTCGTCGCCGCATGGGCGCAGCGGAACGCGCGCGGGAACATCGATCCCGCCATCGCATTCCGGCAGACCGATGCTGCCTGCGTGATCCACGTCGGCATCGCC
>JAICLP010000423.1 GCA_025925475.1 Burkholderiales bacterium
ATCACCGTCGCCGACAACGGCATCGGAATGAACCGCGACGAGGTGATTGCGAACCTCGGCACGATCGCGAAATCGGGTACGCGCGAGTTCTTTCGTCAGCTCACCGGCGACCAGCAGAAGGATGCGCACCTGATCGGCCAGTTCGGCGTCGGCTTCTATTCGTCGTTCATCGTCGCCGACAAGGTGACCGTGCTGACGCGCCGCGCCGGCGAGCTTCCCGACCAGGGCGTGCGCTGGGAATCGGATGGCGGCGGCGAGTTCGCGGTCGAGATGGCGAACCGGCCCGAGCGCGGCACCGAAATCACGCTGCACCTTCGCGAAGGACAGGACGACCTGCTCTCCGGCACGAAGCTGCGCTCGATCATTCGCCGTTACTCGGATCACATCGTGCAGCCGATCGTGATGCCGAAGGAGGAATGGAAGGACGGCAAGCCGGAAAAGCTCGCCGAGACCGAAACCGTCAACCAGGCGTCGGCGCTGTGGGCGCGGCCGAAAAGCGAGATCGGCGACGACGACTACAAGGCATTCTACAAGCACGTCGGACACGACTTCGACGATCCGCTCGCGTGGGTGCATGCGCGCGTCGAGGGCCGCCACGACTACACGCTGCTGCTCTACATCCCGGCGCACGCGCCGTTCGACCTCTGGGATCGCGACGCGCGGCACGGCGTCAGGCTCTACGTGCGCCGCGTCTTCATCATGGACGACGCCGAGCAGCTCCTGCCCGCGTATCTGCGGTTCGTGCGCGGCGTCGTCGATTCGACCGACCTGCCGCTCAACGTCTCCCGCGAGATCCTGCAGGAATCGAAGGACATCGAGACGCTGCGCAACGGCGCCACGCGCAAGGTGCTCGACCTCCTGACCGGCCTCGCCGAGAACGAGAAGGACAAGTATTCGACGTTCTGGTCGGAATTCGGCCGCGTGCTGAAGGAAGGCATCGGCGAGGACCACGCGAACCGCGAGCGGATCGCGCGGCTTCTGCGTTACGCGTCGACGCACGGCGACACGCCGGATGAAACGGTTTCGCTGGCCGATTACGTCGGCCGGATGAAGGAGGGCCAGGACAGCATCTATTACGTCACCGCCGAATCGTTCAACGCCGCGAAGAACAGCCCGCATCTCGAGGTCTTCCGCCGCAAGGGCATCGAGGTGCTGCTGATGTCCGAGCGCGTCGACGAATGGGTCGTTGGTCACCTGACCGCATTCGACAAGAAGCCGCTCGTATCGGTCGCGAAGGGAGGCCTCGACCTCGGCAAGCTCGAGGACGCGGCGGAGAAGAAGGAAGGCGAGGCCGAAGCGAGCGAGCTCGCGCCGCTCGTCGAGCGGATGAAGAAGAGCCTGGGCGACCGCGTCAAGGATGTGCGCGTTACGCGCAGGTTGACCGAGTCGCCGGCGTGCCTCGTCGCCGACGAGCACGACATCGGCAGCAACCTCGCGCGGATGCTGAAGGCTGCGGGGCAGGCGGCGCCGCCGTCGACGCCGATCCTCGAGATCAATCCGCACCACCCGGTCGTCGTGCGCCTCAAGGACGAGACGCGGCATTTCGACGATTGGGCGAAGGTCGTCTTCGATCAGGCGTTACTGGCCGAGGGCGGGCAACTCGACGACCCGGCGTCGTTCGTCAAGCGGATCAACGAGCTGATGCTCTTGATGCAGGCCGGCGCGACGCCGGCGGCGCCGCCGGCGTGAGCGACAAGGCATCAATGTCGTGAGATGGCCGTGAGCGCGTCGGCCGCCGGGTCGCGGTCTTCGCGCTCGATTGCGAAGTCCCCGAGCGACACGATGCCGACGAGGCGCTTGTCGCGATTGACGACCGGCAGCCGCCGAATCTGCCGCTCGCTCATGAGCCGCGCCGCGACGTCGACGGAATCGTCTTCGTAAGCCCAGCAGATGCCGCGCGACATCACGTCGCGCACCGGCGTTTCAGGACCCTTGTCATCGGCGACGGCGCGCACGGCGATGTCGCGGTCGGAGATCGCGCCGATCATGCGATCGTTCTCGGCGACGGGCAGCATGCCGAAATCGCCGTCGCGCATCTGTTGCGCCGCTTCCCGGATCGTCGTTTCCGGCGTCACCATCTTGACG
>JAICLP010000011.1 GCA_025925475.1 Burkholderiales bacterium
CGCGACGAACGGCACGCCGCGCCAAACGTTAGCGGCGATCGTCGAGAAGCGCGCGTTCCACGGGTCGCCGAGGAAATCGATATACGTGTGGATGAGGCCCATCTTCTCGAGCAGCCAGCTGACGATCGAGAACTGCGAGTCGTAGATCCACCAGAACGCGATCGCGGAGAGCGCCGTCGGCACGATGAACGGCAGCAGCACGATCGCGCGCAGGAACGCCTTGAACGGCAGGTGCTGGTTGAGGATCAGCGCGAGCCAGAGGCCGAGGCCGAACTTGATGACGCTCGCGACGACCGTGTAGAAGATCGTGTTGAAAAGCGCGAGGCGCGTAACCGAGTCGTGCCACAGGAAATCGAAATTGCCGAGGCCGATCCATTCTCCGGGCCGGCCGACTTTCGCGTCGGTGAAGCCTAGCCACGTGCCGAGCCCGAGCGGATACGTCAGGAAGACCAGCAGAATGAGCGCGCTCGGCAGCATGAACAGCAGCCCGAGCGCGTTGCGGTTGTCCTGAAGGCGGTCGACGAAGGAAGCCAAGGAAGCTGTCAGCTAGAGCGAGGAACAAACCCGGGTGCGCCGCGAGGCGCACCCGACGAAGTCGCCGAAATGCGGCAATACGATTACGCGAGCAAATCGAGCTCGGTCAGGGTTTCCGTGCGTTGACCGTCGCCTCGGCGACGGTCCAACGCGCGGAGGTTTGGCGTCGCAGCGACGAGACGTCGCATCGTAGCCGCAACCGCCTATCGCTGCGACGTCATACCTTGTAGTAGCGCTCCGCGCGCTTCTGCGCCCTCTCTGCCGCTTCCTTCGGCGTCTTCGATCCCGACGCGGCTTCCGCCACCATGTTGACGACGATGAAGTCGGCCAGCGCGCCCGCCGAGGCGTAACCCATCTTGCCGGCGTAACCCGACGGCAGCATGTTCTTCATCGAGTCGCGATAGGGCGTGTGCTTCGGATCGACGGTCCAGATCGGGTTCTTCTCGTAATGGCGAAGCGCCGGCGTCACGTAGCCGATGCTCGCCTCGACCCACGGGTCCATCTGCTCGGGCTCCATCATGAAGCGCAGGAATTCCTTCGCCGCCCTCGGATACTTGGTGTACTTGAAGATCATCTGGTTGAAGAACAGCTGGAACTCGGTCGGCTTGCCGACCGGGCCCACCGGCATGTTCGCATGATAAATGTCGGCGGCCATTTCCTTGATCTTCGGATCCTGCGAGTTCTTCGCGGCGTAGTAGATCGAGATGCCGTTGTTCGTCAGGAAGATCTGGCTGTCGAGGAACGCCTTGTTGTTGTTCGGGTCGAGCCATGCCAGCGTTCCCGGCGCAAACGTCGGATAGAGCTCCTTCACGTACTCGAGGGCCTTCAGCGTCTCGGGGCTGTCGATGACGACCTTGTTGCTCGCATCGACGAGCTTGCCGCCGTGCGCCCATACGATCCACTGGCACCAGGTATTCGCGTCGCCGGTCGCATTGCCGAGCGCGAACGCGGGCGGCGTGCCCTTTTCCTTCAGCGCCTTGCAAAGCTTGAGGAAGCCATCGGTGTCCTTCGGGAACGTGTCGAAGCCGGCGGCCTTCACCGCGCTCTGGCGATACACCATGCAGACGCCCGCGACGCCGAGCGGCACGCCGATCCACTTCTTGCCGTCGGGCCGCAGATAGGGATCGCACACCGGGTAGAAGCCGCCGAGCTTGTTGCCGAGGTACGTGCAGACGTCGGTCACGTCGACGAGCTTTTCGGGATACAGATTCGCATCGTCGTTCGTCGACAGGATGATGTCGGGGCCCGCGCCTGTGTTCGCGGCGACCGCGGCCTTCGGGCGCACGTCCTCCCAGCCTTCCTTGTCGACGCGCACCTCGATCTGGTACTTGTCCTCGAACTTCTTGACATTCTTGAGGTACGTGTCCCAGTCGGCCGGGACGAACTGGCTCCAGCGCAGGACGCGCAGCTTCGCGCCCTTCTCCGGCGTGTTGTGCCATGCCTGCGCGTTCGCATTCTTCACGAAGATCATCGGACCCACCGCCGCGCCCGCCGCGAGACCCGCCGACGTCTTCAGGAATTTGCGGCGCTTGAATTCACTCATCGCTTTCTCCTCCATTGGAAATGTGACACACAAACGATCCGGTAACTTGCGCCCCGGTCGCGCCGGGCCCCCAAGCGACCGGTCAGCCCCCTCGGGGGGCAGCGAGCGCAGCGAGGGTGGGGGATGTTCATCCTGCGGCGAGCCTCGTGCCGGTCGCGACGTCGAAAAGATGCGCGCGCGCAAGGTCGGGCACGAGGCCGATACGATCGCCGGCACGGCAATCGGTGCGATCGCGGACGAGCGACGACACCTCCTGTCCGTTGAAGCGGCAGAAGAGCTGCGTGTCGGCACCGGTAGGCTCGACGACGATCACTTCCGCCGGCAGGCCCTGGCCGTTCGCGACCGCACAGTGCTCGGGCCGCATGCCGTAGAGCACCGGCTGGCCGTCGGTGGCGCGTGCACTCGCCGGCATCGGCAGGCGCACGCCACCTTCGAATTCGACGCTCGGCGCCGCGCCGTTGACGCGCGCGATGCCCGGCAACAGGTTCATCGCCGGCGAGCCGATGAAGCCCGCGACGAACGTGTTCGCCGGCGTGTCGTAGAGCGCGAGCGGATTACCCGATTGCTCGACGATGCCGTCCCGCATCACGACGATGCGATCGGCCATCGTCATCGCCTCGATCTGGTCGTGCGTGACGTAGATCGACGTCGTGCGCAGTCGCTGGTGCAGCTCCTTGATCTCGGTACGCATCTGCACGCGAAGCTTCGCGTCGAGATTCGACAACGGCTCGTCGAACAGGAATACCTGCGGATCGCGGACGATCGCGCGTCCCATCGCGACGCGCTGCCGCTGACCGCCCGACAGCTGGCGCGGATAGCGGTCGAGATAGCTCGAAAGGCCGAGGATCTCCGCGGCGCGCGCGACGCGCTGCGCGATGTCGGCGCTGCTGCGCTTCGCGAGCTTCAGCGCGAACGACATGTTGTCGCGCACGGTCATGTGCGGATAGAGCGCGTAGTTCTGGAACACCATCGCGATGTCGCGCTCCTTCGGCCGCACGTTGTTGACGACCTTGCCGCCGATCGCGATCTCGCCTTCGGTGATCTCCTCGAGGCCCGCGATCATGCGCAGCAGCGTCGACTTGCCGCAGCCCGAGGGCCCGACCAGCACGCAGAACTCGCCATCGGCGATGCCGACGTCGACGCCGCGAATCACCTCGGTCTGGCCGAACCGCTTGTGCACCGCGCTGATGTTCACTGCCGCCATGGAACCTCTAAACCGTATTACTTCGAGGGGACCGCGTGCCGCGCACGACCGGATAGTCGGGCCGGCCGGTCTGCCACCACGTCACGATGTTCTGCGCCGCCTTGCGCCGCAACTCCTTCTCGGCCTCGACCGAATAGAACGCGCTGTGCGGCGTCAGGATGACGCGCGGGTCGGTCAGAAGCGGCGAGTCGCGCGGCACGGGCTCCTCGGGCAGCACGTCGAGCGCGGCGCCGCGGACGGTTCCCGCGTCGAGCGCGGCCACGAGGTCGGCGACGTCGACGACGCCGCCACGCGACGTGTTGACCAGCGTCAGTCCGGGCTTCGCCGCCGCGAAGAAGCGTTGATCGATCATTCCGCGTGTCGTCTTGTCGAGCGGCGTGTGGAGCGACACGATATCAGACTGCGCGGCGAGCGCGTCGAGCGAGCGGACACGCTCGACGTACGCCGGGAAGTCGCCGTCGATCAGGTACGGGTCGTAGGCGATCACGCGCCGCACGACGTTCCGCGCGACGTGCGCCATGCGCTTGCCGATGCGGCCGAGCCCGATGATCCCGAGCGTCATCTGATGCGGGCGACGCAGGGTCCCGCCGGACAGGTAATGCCAGCGTCCGGCACGGACGTCGTCGTGGTAGCGCGTCACGTTGCGAATCGACGCGAGCGCCAGCGCGAGCGCGTGCGTCGCCACTTCGCCGACGCCGTAATCCGGGGAGTTCGCGACCCAGACGCCGTGTGCCTCGCACGCGGCCGCATCGACCGTATCGAAGCCGGCGCCGATGCGGCTCACGATGCCGACTCCCGGCAGCGCGGCGACGACGCCGGCCGTGTTCGGCGCGTACTGGAGAAGGATGCCGACGCAGTCGCGCGCCGCGTCGATCACCTGCGCCTCGCTCTTGCACTGCGCGAGCGAAAGCGACAGGGCTGCGCCCGCGAAGATCTCGCGCTCGAGGTCGACGTCAGGGAAATCGTAATCGGCGAAGAGGATGCGGGACATCGTACCGAAGGGGGGTCGGGGACGACTTGCGACGGCGGCGCCGGTGCGAAAGGTAACAGGAAAGTCGTCTCCGCCCCTACTTCGGTTCAGCGTCGAGGGCATAGAATCGGCCGACGCGAACGACGACGAGCATGGGGGAAAAAGGGGCCAGGGAAAAGGGGCCAGGCTCGGAAAAAGGGGCCAGGCTCGACTTCCTGGACGGCCGCTGGAAAATCGAGCCTGGCCCCTTTTCCCCCTTTTTTCAATGGAGGATTCACCGATGACACCGCTTTGCACGACGATCGCCGGAAGCCTGCCGAAGCCATCGTGGCTCGCCGAGCCCGAGGCGCTCTGGGCCGCATGGAAACTGGACGGCGACGCGCTCGCGGAAGGGAAGCGCGACGCGGTGCGGCTCGTCGTTCGCGATCAGGAACGCGCGGGCATCGACGTCGTGAGCGACGGCGAGCAGACGCGCCGCCATTTCGTGACGACGTTCATCGAGGGCCTCGACGGCGTCGACTTCGAGCATCGCAAGACGGTGCGCATCCGCAACCGCTACGACGCATCGGTGCCCGTCGTCGTCGGCGCCGTCGCGCGGCGGCATCCGATCTTCGTCGACGACGCCGCGTTCCTCCGCGCGCAGACCGACCGCGCCGTCAAATACACGCTGCCGGGCCCGATGACGATGGTCGACACGCTGTCCGATGCGCATTACGGCAGCCGGGAAAAGCTCGCCTGGGCGTTCGCCGAAATCCTGAACGAGGAGGCACGCGCGATCGCCGCCGCCGGCGTAGACGTGATCCAGTTCGACGAGCCGGCGTTCAACGTCTACTTCGACGAGGTCCGCGACTGGGGCGTCGCCGCGCTGGAGCGCGCTGCGCAGGGACTTTCATGCACCAAGGCAGTGCATATCTGCTACGGCTACGGAATCAAGGCGAACATCGACTGGAAGAAGTCGCTCGGCAGCGAGTGGCGCCAGTATGAGGAAACGTTCCCGCGGCTTGCCGCCTCGACGATCGACCAGGTTTCGCTCGAATGCGCGCATTCGCACGTGCCGATCGACCTGATCGGGCTCCTCGAGGGGAAGGACGTGCTGGTCGGCGCGGTCGACGTCGCGACCGACCGCGGCGAGACGCCCGAGGAGGTGGCCGACGTCATCCGGCAGGCGCTTCGCTTCGTGCCCGCCGACCGTCTCTACCCGTGCACGAATTGCGGGATGGTCCCGCTGGCGCGCGACGTGGCCCGGCAAAAATTGCGTGCGCTCGGCGCCGGCGCCGAACTGGTCCGGCGCGAATTGAATTGACATCCTAACGGGGCTTCGGACCGGTGCCGGCCCGAACGCCGAATCCCGCGTCTGGCGTGGCTTTCGACGCAACACGAAACGGGCCGCTCGCCGGAAAGTTGTCGCTTTTTTGCGAAAACTGACGTATAGTGCGCGCCGTGTTTTGTTCCAAGCAGTAAAGGCACGCTCTGTACGACCGCCACGCAGTCGTTCGACCGCCGTACTTTCCTTGAGATCGAAACATCGGCCGGGCAACGTCCCGTTTACTTCTCGTACTTAAGGAATTAAAGAGAACATGGCAACCGGAACTGTGAAGTGGTTCAACGACGCGAAGGGCTTCGGATTCATCACCCCCGATGGCGGTGGCGAGGATCTGTTCGCTCACTTCTCGGCGATCAACATGCAGGGCTTCAAGACGCTCAAGGAAGGCCAGAAGGTCAGCTTCGAAGTGACGCAAGGCCCGAAGGGCAAGCAGGCTTCGAACATCCAGGCGGTCTGACGTCTCGCTTTCCTCGGAGAAAGGCCGGGCGCTGCCCGGCCTTTTTCTTTGGGCAAATGAAGTTGCGCGTTTGTTGCGTGGCCATCTCGCCGTTCGTCGGTGCATGCGCACCGTCGCTACCCGCGAGCCCCGCGCCGCGCTGGTCTGCGCCGGTATACTGCGGTCGATCCCGTCGGCGTGGACCGCGAACGAAGCTGCCGACTGGAAGCCGACCAAAGGAGCGCGTCATGCCCGGCCCCGGCGATTCAGGCTCGCTTGAGTTCGAGAAGGTCTCGTTCAGCGACGCGCGCAAGGCGCTCGACGAAACGGGACCCGCCGCGTATTCCGTCGCGAAGAAAACCGAGAACTGGGCGCAAAAGCGCACCGCGACGCCGAATGAGCCACTATCCGACGAAGCGAACGCGTGGATGGCCGAGTTGCCGGAGTCGGTTCGTCCGCGACAACTCGCGCTTCGCTACGCGCGCCTCGCGAACCGCCTGGCCGAGATATGGAACGATCCGGTCAAATGCGAGCGTTTGCTCGACGACCTGATGACCGACCGGCGCGGCGGCCGCAAGGGCTTCCCGCTCGCGATCGCGAGCGAACTCGCCACGCTGCACGAGCATTTCTTCCGGCTGCATCACGCCGGCAAGTCGCCGTGGGAGTACGTCGAGGTCGGACGCTGACGCGCGGCCCGGCGACGGCAACTCAGTCGTTAGCTGCAGCGCCGCCGACCGCTCGTGGCGGCCACCATGTGTCGCAACGCGATCAGCCGTGCTGACACGCCGCGTGGCCGCAACCGCACTTCATCGTGCCCGACGACGCGCCCTGCTGGCTCTGCTGACGGCTCGATGACTGTTGAGCTTGTTGCTGGCATGTCGGGCTGCAATACGTCTGGCCGGGATCGACCGAGCACTGGCATGCCGCGTGCGCGCACTTGCCTGATGCGTTCGCCATTGATTTCTCCTTCGGAGTTCGCTCGTGTCTGACTCTGGCGTTGCCAGCGGGTTCACTCACATCGAAGGCGGCGGCGTCGCGAAGAAGAACGCGAACGCGAGCAGCACGTAGACGGCGATCAGCAGTACGCCCTCGAACCATGTCGCCTGCCCGTCGCGCGTGATCGCATTGACGACGAATGCAACGCTCGCGATCGCAATGAGCTCGAGCGGATTGTCGAACACGAGGTTCATCGGATGTCCGGCCACGTGCGAGACCAGCACGAGGATCGGCGCGACGAGCAGCGCTACCTGGATCGTCGACCCGACGGTGATCGCGGCGACGAGCGCCAGGCGCCCCTGACGCGCGAAATAGATCGACGAGACGTACTCGGCCACGTTGCCGATGATCGCGAGCACGATCACGCCGAGGAAGAATGTCGAAACGCCGATCGTCCTCGCCGTCGCGCCGAGTGCGCCCGACACGAGCTCGGCCATCCACGCGGTTCCGATCGTCGCGCCGACGAGGACGGCGATCGAGCGCCGAAGCGGCCACGGCTCACCCTTCGACTCGCGCGGTTCGTCGGGCGCGAAAACGTCGCGATCGGTGACGAGGGTGTAGACGAGATTGGCCGCATAGACGACGATCAGCACGACGGCGACGCAAAGCGACAGCTTCTCGTCGAGCGAGGTCACCTCGGTCGACGCGAATATCCCGCGCTCGGTGTAGTTGAAAAGCGCCGGCACGAGCAGCGCGATCACGACGAGCATGAGCAGGCTCGACAGCAGGCTTGCCCGCTCGCGCTTGAACGCGAGCTGCTGCTTTCCCCAGGTGCCGATCGTGATCGCGAGGCCCAAGCCGAGCAGGCCATTGCCGATGATCGAGCCGGTGATCTGCGCCTTGACGACGTCCGCCTGTCCTGTCAGCAGCACGAAGATCGCGAGCACGAGCTCGGCCGTGTTGCCGAACGTCGCGTTCAGAAGGCCGCCGACCGCCGCGCCGGCGCGATGCGAGATCTGCTCGGTCCCCCGGCGTATCCATTCGGCGAGCGGAACGATCGCGGCCACGCCGGCCACGAACGTCCACAGCGGAGGCACGTCGAGCAGGTAATGCACGGCGGCCGCGATGGGGACCAGCAGCAGCAGCCACAGCGCGACGTGCTTCACTTCACGTCGCTTCGCAATGCAGCAGCGCGCCGGGGAAGTCGGCAAACAGCCGGGCGAGCGGCAGCGAGCCCCTGGCCTCGAACGACTCGCCGCTCAGCACGCTCGTCATCGCCGCGCCGCGGACGATCGACGCGACGTCGAGCTGGGTGTCGTTCCATGCGCCGGCAACCGGCAATGACCCGATGGGACGACCGAGCGACGAAAAGAGCCGCCCGGCCGCGACGATGATCGTGTCCCGCTCGAAGGTGCGCGCGAACGCGACGACGTGCTCGGCATGCGTGCCGTTCACAACGACCGGGCGATAGTCGCCGTAAGCGAAAAGCACGGGCAGTCGCTTGCGAAGCGACAGCGCGCGCGAGACGACGAGGAGCTTCGCGCGACCGTCGAACGGCGCGTCGAAAAGCGCGCGCATGCGCGCCTCACGTTCCTGCGCTGGCGCCGCGTCGATGGCGGCGATCGACGCAAGGTGCGCTTCGCGCACCGCATAATCGACCGGGCGCCGGTTGTCGGGATCGACGAGCGAGAAATCGAGAAGCTCGTTGCCCTGGTAGATGTCCGGCACGCCGGGCGACGTGAGCTTCAGCAACGTCATCGACAGGCTGTTCAGCATGCCGAACCAGGCGAACGCCGCGCATTCGCGCCGCAGGTCGGGCACGAACAGTTGCGCGTCGTCGAGAAGCGCCGCGACGAAGCGGGCAAGCGCGTTCTCGTAATCGGCGTTCGGCGAGAGCCAGCTCGTGTGCACCTTCGCCTCGCGTACCGCCTTCAGCATGTACGCCTCTATCCGCTCGCGGTACTGCGGAAGCGCTGCTTCATCGGATTGTTCCGGAAACGTCCCGACCAGCGTCTGATAGAGCAGATATTCGTCGTTTCGCGACGGTGCGGGCGCATCGTCCACGACCGTCTTGCGGCTGCGGTTCATCCGGCCCCATCGGCGAAGCAGCATTCGCCAGGCGGCCGGTCTCTCCGAAATGACGTCGATCCGCGCGCGGACGTCCTCGGAGCGCTTGTTGTCGTGCGTCGACGTGGCGAGCATCGTGTGCGGCCACGTCTTCGCGCGATCGCCGCTCGCGGCGTGGAACGCTTGCACGCTGAAACCGAACTGGTCTGGATCGCTGCCGACATCGTTCAGCGAGACGAGGCGATTGAAGCGGTAGAGCGCGGTATCCTCGACCCCCTTCGCGGTGACCGGCGCGGTGAACTGCTGGAAGCGCATCGCGAAATCGCGCAACGCGTCCGCAATCGCAGGGGTTGCACCGGGTGCGCCGAGCAGTGCCCGATGCAGGAATTCGAAGACGCTGGCATCGCTCACCCGGCTGTGCGCCCGGGCATGCGCGACCGCCCAGTCGATGTAGCGGCGGTCCTGCTCCGACGCGCCGTTCGCATCGACGTACGTCCGGTAAACAGGGAAGCGCGCGACGATCTCCATGATCGCCTCGCGCAGCGCGTTGAACGTGAAGTCGCGCGTGCGCCGGTCGGCGCGCGCAAGGCGCAGCGCGCGCAGCGTCAGCACGCGCAGCTCGGACGCGAGCGCGCCTTCCATGATCGCGCGGCGGCCCGCGTATGCCGCATGCGCGAGCGTCTGCGCCTCGTCGCCGACGAAAGCGCGCCAGACGCGATCGATGCGCGCCTTCGCCTTCCCGTCGACGAAGAGGCCGTTGACGACGCTCGCGAATCGGTAGCCGGTGGTGCCGTGAACGGGCCACGTCGACGGCACGCGCTCGTGCGGCGCGGCGATCTTCTCGATCACGAGATAAATGCCCTCGCTGTCGCGGCCGTGCAGCTGCGCCTGCTCGCGGTAGTGTTGCTGGACCGCCGCGAAATAGCGGGCCGGATCGTAGAGCCCGTCAGGATGATCGATGCGCAATCCCCCGATGCGGCCCTTGCCCGCGAGCGCGAGCACGAACGCGTGCGTCGCTTCGAACGCCGGCACGTGCTCCATCCGCAGCGCCGCGAGCTCGTTGATGTCGAAGAAGCGGCGATAGTTGATTTCGTCGGAGGCGATCCGCCAGTGCGCAAGCCGGAACGCCTGCGCCTCGAGCAGCGCATGCAGCGCGTCGAAGCTCGCCGGCACGCCGGGCGTTCCATTGAACGACGCGACGCCGCGCTCGATCGCCGCGGCCGCTTCCCCATTGGTTGCGACGAGCGCGGCGATACGACGCGCAAGCTCGTCCGCGATGCGCCGCCGCGCCGCGACACGCGCCGGCACGAGATCGTCGTGCGGCGGGAGCGCCTTCAGTGTGAACGCGATCGCGTCGAGCTCGTTCGCGACGCCTGGCTGGGCGGTCGCGCGCGCATCCGCGGCGGCGCGCAACAGGATTTGCGCACACGACCGCGGGTCGAGCGGGAAGCGATGGTCGAAGTAGCGAACGGCAAACGTTCCGCTGGCCGCATCGAATTCGAGCGTCAGCTCGCCGCGCTCGAGCACGCCGCCGTAGGCGTCGCCAAGCACGGGCACGAGCACCTTGCCCGCCAGCGCATCGTGGCGGGTGAAGTCGATGTCGAAGAAGGCAGCATGCTGCGCCGATTCGCCGTTCGCGAGCACGTCCATCCACCACGCGTTGTCGGCGCCCATCACGGCCATGTGATTCGGCACGACGTCGCAGAGGTGGCTCATGCCTTCACGCGCAAGCGCGTCGACCATGCGGTCGAAGTCCTCGCGCGTGCCGAGGTCCGGATTGAGCGTTCCGTGATCGACGACGTCGTAGCCGTGCGTGCTGCCCGGGCGCGCACGAAGGTACGGCGAGCAGTAGACGTGGCTCACGCCGAGCGCGGCGAAATAAGGCACGCGCGCGGTCACATCGGCGAACGTGAAATCGCGCGAAAGCTGCACGCGATACGTCGCGCGAGGAATGGCTGCGAGCGGAAGCGCCGGGGCGGAGCCTTTCCGCACGGTCGTGGCTACGCCGCTTCGCGGGACTCCGCGTGCGCGGATCGAGCGGCTCGCGGCGACCCTTCGCCGCTCGTTCATCGAGGCGCCGAACGCTCGGCCGCGATGCGCGCCGCAACTGCATGGAGCCGCCCGTCGGCGCCGACGTCTTCGAGCGACACCGGGAGCTTGCGCTGCCAGTTGGGATGCTCGGTGATGGTTCCAGGCAGATTCGCCTGCTCGCGAACACCGAAGACATCCTCGGGCTGCACGATCAGGAGCGCCGACGGCGTCCGCGCGAGGAACGCCTGCAGCGCCGACGCAAGCGCCGGCGTCAGGATCGGCACCGCCTGCGGATCGAGCGGCGTCCCGTCGGGCAGCAGGTTCTCGCGCGCAAGTGCCGCGAGCAACTGCCCGCGATCCCGAATGCGCTCGGCCATCGGCGCTGCGAGATCCGGCTGCGGGCCGAGATGCCCGTGCGCGGCACGAAGCGCGATATCGTGGCCTTCCCACCACCCGGCGAGCGTCGGCAGGTCGTGCGTGCTCGCGGTCGCGAGGGCGGTTTCTGGATACTGTCGCGGCGCGTTGAAGTCGCCGGCCGCGTCGCGCTCGAACAGCAGCACGCGATACGACAGCACGTCGTTTCGTGCGAGTGCGACGCGGACCTCGTCGGGCACGGTGCCGAGATCCTCGCCTATCACGAGGCAGCGATGCCGCTCGCTTTCGAGCGCGAGCAGGCCCAGCAGATCGTCGAGCGGATAGCGGACATATGCGCCGTCGGCCGGCGTCGCCCCGGACGGTACCCAATAAAGACGCAGCAGTCCCATCACATGATCGATGCGCAGCGCGCCGGCATTGCGCATGTTCGCGCGAAGCGTCGCGATGAACGGCGCGTACCCCGATTCACGCAGGCGTTGCGGAATCATCGGCGGAAGACCCCAGTCCTGCCCCTTGACGTTGAAGATGTCCGGCGGCGCGCCCACGCCGGCACCGAGCGCGTACAGATGCTGCCCGGCCCACGCCTCGGCGCCGCCGCGATCGATCGACACGGCGAGGTCGGTGTAGAGGCCGACCGCGAGGCCCGCACGGTTCGCGCGTTCGGCGACACGCGCCCGTTGCAACTCGGCCTGCCATTGCAGCCACGCGAAGAAATCGACGCGCTCGGCATGCTCGTTCGCGAACGCCACGATCGCAGGCGATGCCGGATCGCGATACGCCTGCGGCCACACCGGCCAGCCCCAGATCGACGCGTCGGCCGCGAAGAAGTGTTGCTGGAGCGCGTCGAAGAGCGCCTGTCGGCGCAGCGGCTCGCCGCCCTCGGTCTTGAACGCATCGAACGCCGCCCTGCGCGCCGTCGATCGCGTGCGCCCGTTGTCGCGCGCCTGCGCATAAAGAATTTCGAGAATCGGCATCTTCCGCGCCGCGACGCCCGCGTAGTCGACGAGCGGTGCCGTGCGCAGCGCATCGAGCGACGACTGGAATGCGGATGAAGCCACGCGCTCGCGCGCCTCGCGGCAGTGCGCGTATTCGGCGATCGCCTCGACGTCGAGGTAGAGCACGTTCTGAAACAGCCGGCTCGACGGGCTGTACGGGCTCATGTGCAGCGGGTTGTGAGGAAAGAGCGCATGCAGCGGATTCACGCCAACGACGTCGGCGCCTTCGCGGCCCCACTGCTCGACGATCGTTGCGAGATCGGTGAAATCGCCGATGCCCCAATTGCGCTGCGAGCGCGCGCCGTAGAGTTGTACGGCAACGCCCCAGGCGCGGCCGCCGCGTCGCAACGCCGGCGGCCGATAACAGGCGGGCGGCGCGACGGCGATCGTGCCGCGCCCGATGCACTCGCTTCCCGCGCGAAGCTCGATGTCGTGGTAGCCGTCTCCGAGTGGAGCGTCGAGCGGAAGGTCCAGCGCGACGCAGCCGGCAGCCGCTTCGCCACGTCGCACGTGATCGGTCGCGATCGGGCAGCGGTGCTCGATGCCGTCTTCGGCGATGATTCGCCATTCGAGCGCCGGCCGATGCGCCGCTTCGGGTAGATGGATGCGCAGCCGCCATGGTTTCGCATCGGCGCGCACGACGGTCATCGGCGGCAGGCACTGGCGGCAGCGCGCGAGCATGTGTTGCGTCAACGCGTCGGCGATCTGCTGCTCGCTTGACGCATCGATGCGCATCGCCGCCAGAACGGCGCGCAGAACGTCGTCCGCCGTCTCGCGCAGTTTCCCCCACGCGTCGAGGTACTCGAGCGCGACGCCGTGCGTCGCGGCAAGCCGTCGCAGCGCTTCGCTCACGACGCGTGCTCGACGATGAGCGCGACGCCGTAGCGCGCGAAGCTCGCCTTCGCGCCGGCCGATGACACCCCTTCGCTGACGAAGACGCAATCGCCCGGAGGCAACGCGATGCCATCGCGCGCCGAGCCCGCGAGATCGACGACGAGATGCAGGCGGGTCCCGTCGCTCGCGCTCCAGCAGACGCGCAGCAGCGCATCGTCGACGTCGAACGTGCCGCCATGCTGAATCCGGGAAAGCAGCGGGACGACATGCCGGCGGCGCCGGGCAAGGCATTCACGATAGAACGCGCGCCACGCCTTGCCGTCAGGTGACGATGCATCTTGCCAGTCGAGCTTGCTTGCTTCGAACGTGGCGTCGGCGTTCGGATCGGGAATGTCGTGCGCATCGCCGAAGCGGGAAAAGCGCGCGAATTCCGCGCGGCGGCCGCGTGTCACCGCTTGCGCGAGATCGGGACCGAAGTCGCAGAAGAACAGGAACGGCGTCGACGCCGCGAATTCCTCGCCCATGAACAGCAGCGGCACCTGTGGCGACAGAAGCACGCAGGCGGTGAGCGCGCGCAACAGATCGGCATCGGCGAGCGACGCCAGCCGCTCGCCGTGAGCCCGATTGCCGGCCTGGTCGTGATTCTGCGTGAATGCGACGAACGCGATCGGCGGCAAATCTGCGCTCGGTTCACCGCGCGCGACGCCGCCGCGGAATGGCGACGCGTCGCCCTGGTAGGCGAAGCCTTCCGCCAGCGCACGACCGAGCCGCTCGACGGGCCGTGCCTCGTAGTCGGCGTAATAGCCGTCGCGCTCGCCGGATGCGATCACGTGCAGCGCGTGGTGGACGTCGTCGTTCCACTGCGCGGTCGCGAGAATCGGTCGTCCCGCCGCGTCGCGGCGCAGATACCGCGCCTCGTTGCGATCGTTCTCGAGCACGAGATGCACGTCGCGCCCGGCGAAGTACTCGCGCAAGCGCGTGCTGAATTCGGTGACGAAATCGGGCTTCGAGTCGTCGACGATCGCATGCACGGCGTCGAGGCGCAGGCCATCGAAATGGAATTCCTCGAGCCAGTAGAGCGCGTTGTGCACGAAGAAGTCGCGCACGATGCCGCTTCGCTCGCCGTCGAAGTTGATTGCCGCACCCCACGGTGTCTGATGCGCCGGGTTGAAGAACTGCGGCGCATAGACATGCAGGTAGTTGCCTTCGGGACCGAAGTGGTTGTAGACGACGTCGAGCAGCATCATCAATCCGCGTGCGTGCGCCGCGTCGATCAGCCGCTTCAGGTCGTCGGGCGTGCCGTAGCTCGCCGCAGGCGCGAAGGGCAGCACACCGTCGTAACCCCAGTTGCGCATGCCGGGAAATGCCGCGAGCGGCATGAGTTCGACGGCGGTGACGCCGAGATCGACGAGATGGTCGAGCCGCTCGACCACCGCGTCGAACGTGCCACGCGGCGTGAACGCGCCGACATGGACCTCGTAGACGACGGCGTCGCGCCAGGGACGGCCTCGCCACGCGCCGTCGTGCCACGCATAGGCCGCGGGATCGACGACGGCGCTCGCCGCGTGCACGCCATCGGGATTCGCGCGGGACGCCGGATCGGGCACCGCCATGTCGCCGTCGATGCGAAAGCGATACCGCGTTCCGGCACCGGCGCCGTCGACATCGCGCGCGAACCAGCCGTCGCCGCGCGGCGTCATCTCGATGCGCCGCTCGCGATCGCCGCCGCCCAGCACGACATCGACGTTCGCAGCCGCGGGGGCCCACAAGCGAAACGCCGTCGACCCGTCTCCGTGCTCCGCGCCGAAAGGCATCCGGTGCACCCTTTTCATCGCTCGCTCATGACGGCGACACCTTTTGCAGCAGCACGAGCGAGCGTCCTTCGACCGGGTACGCGTTGTCGCCGCGGTACGTGCCTTCGGGCGACAGGCCATCGTCGCGGGCGGTGTCGAACAGCACCAGCCAGCCCCACGAATCGAACGCCGGCAGCGTGAACGGAATGACGCCGTCGTGCGCATTGAAGAGGACGAGGAAATCATCGTCGCTCAGCACGTGCCCCCGCGCGTCGCTTTCGCCGAGCCGATCGCCGGCGAGATACACACCGAGGCTGCGGGCGAAATCGTTGTTCCACTCCTGCTCGGTCATCTCGCTGCCGTCGGGCTTGAGCCACGCGATGTCCTTGTCGTCCTTGCCCGTGAGCGAGCGGCCTTCGAAGAAATGCCGGCGGCGAAACGCCGGATGCGCGCGGCGCAGCTCGACGACGCGACGCACGAATGCAAGCAGCCGCGTCTTCGTCTCATCGGGCGTCCAGTCGACCCAGGAGATCGGGTTGTCCTGGCAATACGCGTTGTTGTTGCCGCCTTGCGTGCGTGCGATCTCGTCGCCCGCGGTCAGCATCGGAATCCCCTGCGACAGGAGCAGCGAGCCCAGCATGTTGCGCGATTGCCGTGCACGAAGCGCGAGGACGCCTTCGTCGTCGGTCGGTCCCTCGGCGCCGCAGTTCCACGAGATGTTGTTGTCGTTGCCGTCGCGATTGTTCTCGAGGTTCGCGTCGTTGTGCTTCTGGTTGTACGACACGAGATCGCGCAGCGTGAAGCCGTCGTGCGCGGTGATGAAGTTGATGCTCGCGTGCGGCGCACGTCCGCTTCGGCCGTAGAGGTCCGACGAGCCGGTGAGCCTTCGCGCGAATTCGCCGATGACGCCGCCGTCGCCGCGCCAGTACGCGCGCATCGTATCGCGATACTTGTCGTTCCACTCGGCCCAGCCGGCCGGGAAGTTGCCGACCTGATAACCGCCCTCGCCGAGGTCCCACGGCTCGGCGATCAGCTTCACGCTCGAGAGCACCGGATCCTGGCGCAGGATGTCGAAGAACGCGCCGAGGCGATCGACTTCGTGCAGCTCGCGCGCGAGCGCGGGCGCCAGGTCGAAGCGGAAGCCGTCGACGTGCATGTCGGTGACCCAGTAGCGCAGCGAATCCATGATGAGCTGCAGCACACGCGGGTGCTGCATGTTGAGCGTGTTGCCGCAGCCGGTGTAATCCATGTAGAAGCGCGGATTTCCCGACTGCAGCCGGTAGTACGCGCCGTTGTCCATGCCGCGGAAGCACAGTGTCGGGCCGAGCTCGTTGCCTTCGGCCGTATGGTTGTAGACGACGTCGAGGATCACTTCCAGCCCCGCCGAATGCAGCGTCTTCACCATCGTCTTGAACTCGTTGACCTTGCCCGATGCCGAATACCGCGCTTCCGGCGCGAAATAGCCGATCGTGTTGTAGCCCCAGTAGTTGCGCAGTCCCTCCTGCACGAGTCGGCGGTCGTCGATGAAGTAATGCACGGGCATCAGCTCGACCGTCGTGACGCCGAGCCGCTTCAGGTAATCGACGACGGGGGCGGTTGCGAGCCCCGCGTAAGTACCGCGCAGCGCCGGCGGAACGTCGGGGTGCTGCATCGTGAAGCCGCGCACGTGCAGCTCGTAGATCACCATGTCGTGCCACGGAATCGCCGGCGGCCTGTCGTCGCCCCATGTGAACGCCGGCTCGATCACCTTGCTCTTCGGCATCGCGCTCGCGCTGTCGCGCCGGTCGAACGACAGGTCGCCGCGCTTGTTGCCGACGCTGTAGCCGAACAGCGCGTCGCTCCACCGGAGCGAGCCCGCGATGCTTCGCGCGTAAGGATCGAGCAGCAGCTTGTGCGGGTTGAACCGCAGGCCCTGTTCGGGGCGGTAAGGTCCGTGCATCCGATAGCCGTAGAGCAGGCCGGGTCGCGCTTCCGGCAGGTAGCAGTGGAAGATCTCGTCAGTACGTTCGACGAGCGGAATGCGCTGCAATTCCCTGCGGCCCGTGCGGTCGAATACGCAAAGCTCGACCGCTTCGGCGTGCTCCGAGAACACCGCGAAGTTGACGCCTTCGCCGTCCCAGTACGCGCCGCGCGGCAGCGAACGGCCCGGCCAGACCGCGGTGAACGGCTTCATTGCACGGTCATGAAATAACCGCTGCCACTACAGGACCGATTTGATCGGCGGGCGTGCTTCGCGCGCTTCGCGGTGGTCGTCCGTCTCGGTACGCGACCAGCGCTCGATCAACTCGCCGGCGCGCCGCTGGCCACCGAGGCCGAACGCGAGCGCGAGGGCGAGCGCTACCGCCGCGACGACCACGAGGAACGTCTGCCGGATGATGTCGCCGAGTCCGAGCTGGTCGACGGCGATCATGATGACGAACGCCATGATCGCGTACAGCGCGAGCCGGCCCATGAGGCCCGCCTCGCGCGCGCCGATGTTGCGCAGGTACGTCGTGAGCGCCGTCGCGATGAAACGGGCGAAGTAGGCGCCGAACACGAGGATCACGACCGCCACCATCACGCGCGGCACGAACAGCACGATGCGCCCGATCAGGTCGGTCACGTACGCGAGATCGAGCGCATTGAACGCGATCATCAGCGCGGCGAGGATCACGAGCCAGTAGAAAAGGCCCCCGAGCACGCGGATCGTGTCGATGTCGCCGCCACCTTGCGACAGGAACCGGTCGATGCCCGCCTTTTCCGTCACGACGTTGAAGTTGATCGCGTAGAGCGCCTTGACGATCGCGAAGCGGACGACCTTCGCGACGAGCCAGCCGATGATGAGCACGACGATCGCGAGCAGAAGGCGCGGCAGGAACGCTCCGATCTGATGCAGCGATTCGCGGATCGGCTCGACCAGCATGTTGACGTTATCCATGACGTTCTCCCATCGACGACGGCGTTAGCGCCTGTTCCACACCCCGTTCGCGCGCACGGCCACGCACCGCGAAGCTGGCGGCTTCCAATCACGGCGCATCGAGGATGTCGAGCAGGCCGTCGAGCGGAATGCCGAGCCAGTCGGGTCGATTGTCCGCCTCGTAGGCCAGCTCATACAGCGCCTTTTCGAGCACGAACAGCTCGAGCAGGGCGGCCGCCTCGCCACGTGGCGACGCAAGCTCCGCTGCGCGCGCGATCTCGTCGTAGCCATCGACGAACGCGCGCGCCGCCTGCGCTCGCCAATGGCGGCCTGCCGCCTCGACACGCTCGCGCACGTCGCCGCGCTCGGTCGCGAAGTTGAGGAGCGCCGCCGAGCGCGCGTAATCGAACGAGCGCAGCATCCCGGCAACGTCCTTCAACGGCGACTGCTTTCGCGCGCGCTCGGCGAGCGGACGCGACGGCTCGCCCTCGAAGTCGGTGATGACGAAATCGTTCTGCACGAGCAGCACCTGCCCCAGATGATAGTCGCCATGGATGCGCGTCCTCGGGCCGCCGGCCGCGTCGCTCGCGTGGCGGGCGATCCGCTCGAGCAATCGATCGCGCGCCGCGAGCAGCCGCTCCGCGGCGCCTCGCAGCGGTGGTGAGAGCGCATGGAGCCGGCGCGCGAGACGTTCGAGTGCCGACACCGCTTCATCACGCACGCGCTGCGACAACGCCGTGATGTCGGCAGGCGTCATCGGCTCGGGATCGAACGCCGGATTGCCGCGGCTTCGGGCGAATGCGGCGTGCAGCTCCGCGGTGCGTACGCCGAGCGTGCGCGCGAGCGTCATGTACGCGCCGTGCACGTCGGGCCCCGATGCCTGCGGCGCCTCGCGCGACGTGTCGTCGAAGAAGCGCTCGAGGTAGCTCTGCGTGTAGTCCCACCCGTCGCCCTGGTTCTGCACGTAGCCCTGGACGAGCGCGAGCGTGGCCGTGCGCCCGTCGTCCGCGACGTATTCGACGCTGCCGGCAACGGGCACCGCATGCGCGAAGCGAACGGCTTCGGTCAGGTAGCGGCCGATCTCGACTTCCGGATTCACGCCCACCTGCAGGCGCCGATAGCCCTTGACGAACAGCCGGTCGGCGAGCGCGACGACCGTGTTGCTGCTGTGCGCGCCCGGCGTCGATGCCGGAAGCGATTCGACGTCGGCGCCGGCCAGTTCCGCGAAGGCGGTGGTCGGGCGAAAGTGGATCGTGCCGCGCGCCGATTTCTGCCTCGCGCCCTCGCCGACGGCAACGACCAGCGCGCGGACGAACGTCTCGTCGCCGAACGCGTCCGCCAGAACGCCGACCTGCGCCTGCTGGCGCACCTTCGCCACCGCGAACGGCGACAGCGCGCGCATCAGCGGCTCGTCGAAATCCTCCCACGCGAGCGTGAGCGGCATGAAGTACGCCTGGCCCTCGGCTTCGGTCTCGACGCGCATGATCGCGACGAGCCACGTCCGATTGTGCGGCTTCCACTCGACGTGATCGGCGATCTCGACGCGGCGGATCGCCTGGCTCTTCGCGGCATACCAGCGCCTGCCGGCGACGAAGGCCGGCAGCGCGTCGGCCTCGAGCTGGTTGCGCACCTTCTCCGACATGCCGATCCGCCACGGCACGACGCGATCGCGGAAGAGGCTCGCCCACCCGTCGAACAGCACGAGCACCGGCAACTCCTGGTACGTGACCTGCTCGTTGTGACCCGGCAACTGCTGCGCCGATGCGAGGCGGAACCAGAGGAAGGCGTGGCCCGCGAGCGTCAGCAGGTAAGGTCGATCGGCGATCGGCGGAAACGGCGTGCGGCCGAGCAGCTCGATCGGCACGCGGCCCTGGTAAGCGGCAAGCTCCAGCTCGACCGGTTGCGCGGTGCGCGCAAGGTTGGCGACGCACAGAATCACCTCGTCGTCGTATTCGCGCAGGTACGCGAGGATCTTGCGGTTCTCCGGCCTCAGGAACGTGAGTGAGCCGCGGCCGAACGCGGCGAAGCCCTTGCGCACCTCGAGCATTCGCCGCGTCCAATGCAAAAGCGACGACGGCGCGCGCCACTGCGCCTCGACGTTCACCGCTTCGTAGCCGTAGACCGGGTCCATGATCGGCTGCAGGTAGAGCCGCTGCGGGTCGGCGCGCGAGAAGCCGGCGTTGCGCTCGGGTGCCCATTGCATCGGCGTGCGCACCGCGTCGCGGTCGCCCAGGTAGATGTTGTCGCCCATGCCGATCTCGTCGCCGTAATACAGCGTCGGCGAGCCGGGCATCGACAGGAGCAGGCTGTTCATCAGCTTGATGCGGCCGAGGTCGTTTTCGAGCAGCGGCGCGAGCCGGCGGCGAATGCCGAGGTTGATGCGCGCCCGCTTGTCGGCCGCGTACATGTTGTACATGTAGTCGCGCTCGCGAGAGGTCACCATCTCGAGCGTCAGCTCGTCGTGGTTGCGCAGGAAGATCGCCCACTGGCAGATCGAAGGGATGTCGGGCGTCTGCGCCATGATTTCGGTGATCGGATGGCGCTCCTCCTGCGCGATCGCCATGTACATCCGCGGCATCAGCGGGAAGTGGTACGCCATGTGGCATTCGTCGGCGTCGCCGAAATACTCGCGCACGTCCTCGGGCCACTGGTTCGCTTCCGCGAGCAGCAGCACGTTCGGATACTGCGCATCGATCAGCGCGCGCAGCCGCTTCAGCACGACGTGCGTTTCCGGCAGGTTCTCGTTGTTCGTGCCCTCGCGCTCGCAAAGATACGGGATCGCGTCGAGCCGGAAGCCATCGACGCCCATCTCGAGCCAGAATTTCATCACGCGAAAGACGGCCTTCAGCACCTGCGGGTTGTCGAAGTTGAGATCCGGCTGATGGCTGAAGAAGCGATGCCAGTAATAGGCGTTCGCGACGTCGTCCCATGCCCAGTTCGAGCGCTCGGTGTCGGTGAAGATGATCCGCGTGCCGCTGTACTTCGTGGGGTCGTCGCTCCAGACGTAGTAGTTGCGCTTGTTCGAGCCCTTCGGCGCGCGGCGCGCCGCCTGGAACCACGGATGCTGGTCCGACGTGTGATTGACGATCAGCTCGGTGATGACGCGAAGGCCGTGGCGATGCGCCTCGCGGACGAAATGCTGGAAGTCGCTGCGCGTCCCGTAGAGCGGGTTCACGTTGCGATAATCGGCGACGTCGTAGCCGTCGTCGCGCAACGGCGACGGGTAGAACGGCAGCAGCCAGATCGTGTTGACGCCGAGATCGCGGATGTACTCGAGCTTCTCGGTCAGGCCCCGGAAGTCGCCGATCCCGTCGGCGTTCGAATCGTAGAACGCCTTGATGTGAAGCTGGTAGATGATCGCGTCCTTGTACCAGCGGGTGGGCTCGGGCGCATCGGCGGGAGCGGCAAGCGCAATGGTGGCAGGGTCGGCGGCCAAGCAGTCCTCGTGTTGGTTACTCGAAGTATGCGAAGTCCTGTTCGTTGCGAACGCGCCGCAATACGCGGAACAGATGCGCGGGAATCGTTGCCGGATCGAGCATCACGAAATTGCGTGGCCCGTGCCATGCATAGCGTGCGTCGTTCAGCAGATCCTGCACCTGGAACGGCTGGTCGGCGTCGAGCCCGAGTGCTGCGAGGTCGAGCGACACCCAGCCCGATTGCGTGTGGTGCGCATCGAGATTGACGACGACGATCATCGCGTTCCTGCGCTCCCCGTCGATGCGGCCGTAGCAGATGATCGCGTCGTTGTCCGTTTCGAAGAACACGAGTTCGCCGTCGTGCGCCAGTGCGCGATTGTCGCGCCGCGCGGCATTGACGCGGGTGATGAGCGGCGCGAGGCTGTCGTCGCGGCCAAGGTCCCAGTGACGAAGCTGGTATTTCTCCGATTCGAGATATTCCTCGGAACCCTGCTCGCGCGCCACGTGCTGGACGAGCTCGAATGCAGGGCCGTAAATGCCGTAATTCGGACAAAGCGTGGCGGCGAGAAGCAGGCGCGCGATGAACGCGGGCCGGCCGCCGATCTGCAGGTGCTCGGGCAGGATGTCGGGCGTATTCGGCCAGCAGTTCGGCCGGAAATAGTCGCGGCCCGGTCCGCGCGTCAGCTCGGTGAAGTACTCGGTGAGTTCCTGCTTGCTTTCGCGCCACGTGAAGTAGGTATACGACTGCGTGAAGCCGAGCTTCGCCAGCCGATGCATGACCTTCGGCCGCGTGAACGCCTCCGCCAAAAAGATCACGTCGGGATGCGC
>JAICLP010000209.1 GCA_025925475.1 Burkholderiales bacterium
GAACGCGGCGCAAACGCAATCATCGCGCCATTATCATCATGCACATGGTCGCGCCATGCGCCGTTGCCCGCGCGTCGTGCGAGATCCGTCCCGCATGCGCACGCCGTCCCGGATTGCAATCGTCGTCGTCCTGTTGCTCGCCGCCGCGCTCGCCGTGGCGGCGGCGCTCGGCGCCGCATGGTATCGCAAACCGCTGTCGCTGCCACACAGTCCTTACGACTTCGAGGTGCGATCCGGTGCCTCGCTGTCGAGCGTTGCGCGCGCGCTCTCCGCGGACGGCATCGTTCCGCATGCGCTGCTGCTGACCGTACTCGCGCGCTTCGAGCGCGTCGATCGCACGATCAAGGCGGGCAGCTACGAAATCGAGCAGGGCATCACGCTGCCCGAGCTGCTCGCAAAGCTTACGCAGGGCGACGTGACGCAGACCGCGATCACGATCGTCGAAGGAACGACGTTCGCGCAATTGAAGCGCGCGCTCGACGACAATCCCGACGTCACGCATCAGCTCGACGGTCTCTCCGACGGTGAGCTGCTCGCGCGGCTTGGTGCGAGCGAACCGGCGCCCGAAGGCCTGTTCTTTCCGGACACCTATTATTTCGCGGCGGGCAGCAGCGATCTCGCGGTGCTGAAGCGCGCCTATCGAGCGCTGCATGCGAGGCTCGACGCGGCATGGTCGCGCCGCGCGCCGGGCCTGCCGCTCGCTTCGCCTTACGAGGCGCTGATTCTCGCCTCGCTCGTCGAGAAGGAAACCGGGCGGCCCGCAGACCGTCCGCTGGTCGCCTCGGTCTTCATCAACCGGCTGGCGCGCGGCATGCGCCTGCAGACCGATCCCGCGGTGATCTACGGCATCGGCGAGCGCTTCGACGGCAACCTCAGGAAGCGCGACCTCGAGGCCGACTCGCCGTACAACACGTACCTGCGTAGCGGTTTGCCGCCGACGCCGATCGCGCTGCCTTCGCAGGCGTCGCTCGACGTGGTCGTCAATCCGCCGACGACGCCGTATCTCTATTTCGTGTCGCGCGGCGACGGGACGTCCGAGTTCTCGGCGAACCTGATCGAGCACAATCGCGCCGTGTCAAAATACCAGCGCGGCGGCCGCTGACGTCGCTTCCGCTCCGCGACACGTTTCGTCAAGACGCCCTTTGCCCGACCACTCGCCCCGCGGCCGCTTCATCACCCTCGAAGGCATCGACGGCGCCGGCAAGAGCACACATGCGCGCTTCCTCGCCGAGATGCTTGCGGCGCGCGGCCGGCGCGTCGTGGCGACCCGCGAGCCGGGCGGCACCTCCACCGGCGAAGCGATACGCGAGTGGCTCCTGCATCGGACGATGACGCACGACACGGAAGCGTTGCTGATGTTCGCCGCGCGACGCGAGCACGTCGTCAACGTGATCGAGCCTGCGCTCGCGCGCGGCGACATCGTGCTGTGCGACCGCTTCACCGATGCGACGTATGCGTACCAGGGCAGCGGGCACGGCGTGTCGCTCGCGATGATCGACGCGCTCGCGCAATGGGTCCACGGCCACTGCGATCCCGAGCTGACGCTGCTCTTCGACGTGCCGGGCGAGGTGTCGCGCGAGCGCCTGGCGCGCATGCACGCGAAAGGCAAGGCGCAGGACAAGTTCGAGCGTGAGACGCTCGCCTTCTTCGAACGCGTGCGCAACGGCTATCTCGCCCGCGCAGCGACGGAGCCCGGCCGCTTCCGGATCATCGATTCGACGCGCCCGGTCGCCGACGTCCGTGCGGAGCTCGGCCGCATCGCGGAGCAGCTGTGAGCGCGGGCGAGACACCGGGTGCGCTGCCGTGGCAGCAATCGATGTCGATGGAACTTCTGCAGCGACGCGCGCAATGGCCTCATGCGATGCTCGTCACGGGTCCGGCCGGCATCGGCAAGCGCGTGCTCGCGCAGTCGCTTGCGCGCGCGCTTCTCTGCGAGACGCCGGCCGCCGACCATTCGGCGTGCGGGCATTGCCCGGGGTGTGGCTACGCCGCCGCCGGGCAGCATCCCGATCTGCGCATCGTCGAGCCGATCGAACTCGACGATGACGAGGTGAAGGTCGTCGAATGGATTGCGGTCGATCGCATTCGTGCGCTGATCCGCTGGGCGGAAGTGACGAGCCACCGCGGTGGCGCCAAGGTCGCGCTGATCGTTCCGGCCGAGCGGATGAACGAGGCGGCCGCGAACGCGCTGCTGAAGACGCTCGAGGAGCCGCCGGCCGCCACGTATTTCATGCTCGTTTCGCACCTCCCCGGGCGGCTGCCCGCAACGATCGTCAGCCGCTGCCAGCGGATCGTCGCGCCGCGACCCACGCACGCGCAAGCCCGGGCCTGGCTGATCGGGCAGGCAATTGCGGAGCCCGATGCTGCACTTGCACAGGCGCACAACGCGCCGTTGCGTGCGCTGGCGCTCGCCGATTCCGAGTACCAGGCCGAGCGAAGCGTGTGGATCCGCGCATTCGCGGCGCCCGCGAAGCTCGAGGTGGCCGGCATGGGCGCGCGCATCGACGCGGCGCCACGCGAGCAGCGCAAGGAGCGCCTTGCAGGCGTCATCGACTGGCTGCTCGGATGGTGCACCGATCTTGCGCGCGTGCATGCCGGCGGCAAGCCGGCCGAGAACATCGGTGCGGAAGGCACCTTGCAGGCGCTCGCGCGATCGGTAGCACCGCTCGCGCTCTTTCGTTATCATCGCCGGCTGTTGAATCAACGGGCGCTCGCCGCCCATCCGCTATCGCCGCGTCTCGTTGCTGAGGCGCTCATGATCGAATATCGCGCGCTGTTCGGGTGACCATGGCCGACAAGAATGCTGCATCGACTCCGACGCTCGCCCGTCCTGGCGTGCTGTCGCTCAATATTCGCGAAAAGGCCGCCCTTTATGCGGCCTACATGCCGTTTCTCAAGGGCGGCGGCATCTTCATTCCGACGTCGCGGCCGTACTCGCTCGGCGAGGAAGTGTTCATGCTGCTGTCGCTGATGGACGATCCGAACCGCATCGCGGTACAGGGCAAGGTCGTGTGGATCACGCCGGACGGCGGTCAGGGCAATCGGACGCAGGGCATCGGCGTCCAGTTCACGCTCGACGACACCGGTGCTGCGGCAAAAGCGACGATCGAGCGGATCCTCGGCGAGCATCTGGCCTCGACGAGGGCCACCCACACGATGTAAGTGTTCGTCGATTCCCACTGTCACCTCGACTTCCCGGAGCTTCGCGAAGCATTGCCGCAGGTGCTCGACGCGATGCGTGACAATCGCGTCACGCACGCGCTTTGCATCGGCGTCGAGATGGACGCGTGGCCGAACGTGCACGCCCTCGCGACCGCGCATCCGAACCTGTATGCGAGCGTCGGCGTGCATCCCGATTACGAGGATGTCGACGAGCCGAGCGTCGACCTGCTGGTCGCGCGTGCGCACGAGCCGAAGGTCGTGGCGATCGGCGAGACGGGCCTCGACTACTACCGGCGTGGCGGCGATCTTGAATGGCAGCGTGCGCGCTTTCGCACGCACATCCGCGCCGCGCGCGAGGCCGCTCGCCCGCTCGTCATCCACACGCGTGCGGCAGCGGACGACACGATCGCGATCATGCGCGACGAGCGCGCCGGCGAAGCGGGCGGCGTGATGCATTGCTTCACCGAGACGTGGGACGTCGCGCAGCGCGCGATCGACCTTGGCTTCCACATCTCGTTCTCGGGGATCGTCACGTTCCGCAACGCCGGCGAGATCAAGGACGTCGCGAAGCGCGTGCCGCTCGACCGCATGCTGATCGAAACCGACAGCCCGTATCTCGCGCCGGTGCCGCACCGCGGCAAGCGCAACCAGCCGGCGTGGGTCCGTCATGTCGCCGAGGAGATCGCGGCGCTGCGCGAAGTCCCGGTCGACACGATTGCGCGGGCGACGTCCGACAATTTCTTCGCGCTGTTCGGCATCGACCGCCATGTCCATTGACGGGGCGCGGCGGCGCGTTCTCGCCGTCGCCATCCTTGGCGTGCTCGCGCGCTCCGTGCGTGCCGAGCCACTGCTCGACGACCTTGCACACGCCGTCGAGAACGACCGCGTCGACGAGGTGAAGCGGCTGCTTGCGCGCGGCATGGACCCCGATTCCGTCGACGCGCAGGGCGAGCCGATGCTTTGCATCGCGGCGCGCAACGGTTCGACGCGTTCCGTGCAGGCGCTGCTCGCGGCCAAGGCGCATCCGAACGTCGCGAACCGCTTCGGCGACACGCCGCTGATGCTCGCCGCGTTGAAGGGCGACCTCGAAACCGTCCGCGTGCTGCAGGCGGGTGGCGCGGCGATCAATCGTCAAGGATGGACGCCGCTGCTCTACGCCGCGACCGGCGGCCACGACGACGTCGTGACGTTCCTCGTCCAGCACGGGGCGAACCTCGATGCGCAATCGCCGAACGGCACGACCGCACTGATGATGGCGATCCACGAGCACCACCCCGATACCGCGCGCCTCTTGATCGATAGCGGCGCCGACGTCGCGCGCCGCAACCAGGACGGCGCAACCGCACTCCAGTGGGCGAAGCGTGGCAACGAGGACGACATCGTCAAGGAGCTGCGCCGGGCTGGCGCCACCGAATAGAACTGCGTTCCAGCGCTATCGGGTGCCCGCGGCGCGCCGCCGCCGCGCGCTCTTCGCATCGCAGACGAGCGGGCGCGTGATCTCGACGCGGTCGCCTTCGCGCAGGCGCGCGCTGCGCTCGACCCGGCGCCCGAAGACTGCGCAGACGAGCGCGCCGCCGGCGACGTCCGATTCGAGCCCGAGCCGCGACTGGGCAACGGCGTCGTCGACGCTCGCGCCCTCCCGGAGGTCGAGCGTGACGAGCGCCTCGGTCGTATCGTCGACCCACGCGACCTGAACGCGCATCGTGCCGTCAGTCCTTCGCGTAAACACGGTCGGCGCGCTTGACGAAGGCGTCGATGAACGTGTTCGCGATATGGCTGAACACCGGGCCGATCACGCGGTCGAGCAGGCTCGTCGCGAATTCGTACGCGAGATCGAACTCGACCTTGCAGCCGTGCTCGCCGAGCGCGCGAAAGCGCCACTCGCCGTGCAGATGGCGAAACGGTCCGTCTTTCAGCGTCACGACGATCGATTGCGGCGGATCGTTGACGTTGTCGGTCGTGAAATGCGCGCGCACGCCGTGATAGTCGATGTCGATGCGCGCCGTCTTCCGGTTCTCCGCCTGCGTGAGAACCTTCGTGCCGCCGCACCACGGCAGGAACTGCGGATAGAGTTCGACGCGATCGACGAGCTCGAACATCTGCGAGGCGGCGTACGGAACGAGGACGCTTTTCGTGACGCGCCTCATGTCAGTTGCGAAGGGCCGCCCCGAGCAACTGACCAGCCCCCCGGGGGGCTGCGAGCGAAGCGAGGGTGGGGGGACGTTTCATCCGAGACGAAGCGAAGACGGCGTGCGGTCGATGGACACGTGCGTCGCGGACCGCCGCGTAGAATGCGCGGACGTCGAATCGCGGGAAGCGGGCGTCATGAGCATTGTCGAGAACCGAAAGGCGTTTCACGACTATTTTATCGAGGAACGCTTCGAGGCCGGGATTGCGCTCGAAGGCTGGGAGGTGAAGGCGATCCGCGGCGGGCGCGCGCAGCTGAAGGAGGCCTATGTCATCGTCAAGGATGGCGAGCTGATGCTGATCGGCGCGCACATCTCGCCGCTTTCCACCGCATCGACGCACGTGCATCCCGATCCCACGCGCACGCGCCGCCTTCTGATGCACCGTGAGGAGATCAACCGCCTGATCGGCAAGGTCGAGCGCGCAGGTTACACGCTGACGCCGCTCGATCTGCATTACGGCAAGGGGCGCGTCAAGCTCGCCGTCGGGCTTGCGAA
>JAICLP010000369.1 GCA_025925475.1 Burkholderiales bacterium
GTTCGAGTTCGTCGAATACGCGGCGCCCGATCCGCAGGCGCTCGGGCGCCTGTTCGAGCACCTGGGTTTCACGGCGATCGCGAAGCATCGCTCGAAGGACGTGCTCCTCTACCGGCAGGGCACGATCAACTTCATCGTCAACGCCGAGCCGCACTCGTTCGCGCAGTCGTTCGCGCGCGTGCACGGACCGAGCATCTGCGCGATCGCGTTTCGCGTGAAGGACGCGGCGAAGGCGTACGCGCACTGCGTCGCGAACGGCGCGTGGGGCGTCGAGGCGCATCCGGGACCGATGGAGCTCAACATCCCGGCGATCAAGGGCATCGGCGACTCGCTGATCTATCTCGTCGACCGCTATCCGACGCACGATCGCACCGGCGTCTCGATCTACGACATCGATTTCGTGCCGTTCGCGGGCGTCGATCAGCATCCGGCCGGCGCGGGGCTCACATACATCGATCATCTGACGCACAACGTGCATCGCGGCCGGATGATCGAATGGGCGAGCTTCTACGAGCGGCTGTTCAACTTCCGCGAGATCCGCTACTTCGACATCGAGGGCCAGTTGACGGGACTGAAGAGCAAGGCGATGACGAGCCCCGACGGGGGCATTCGCATCCCGATCAACGAAAGCTCCGACGACAAGAGCCAGATTCACGAATACCTGATCGACTACCGCGGCGAAGGCATCCAGCACGTCGCGCTCGGCACGCGCGACATCTACGCGACGGTCGAGGCGCTGCGCGGCAAGAGCGTGGTCTTCCAGGACACGCCCGACACGTACTACGAAGCGCTACCGGCGCGCCTTCCCGGGCATCGCGAGGACACCTCGCGGCTCGCGCGCAATCGCATCCTGATCGATGGATCGCCGGCGAAGGACGAGATGCTGCTGCAGATCTTCACCGCGACGGTGATTGGGCCCATCTTTTTCGAAATCATCGAGCGCAAGGGCAACCAGGGCTTCGGCGAAGGCAACTTCCAGGCACTTTTCGAATCGATCGAACAGGACCAGATTCGCCGCGGCGTGCTGAAGCAGGCTTGAAAGGAAATGCTGCGCCCGCACATGCCATTCGACAGCGGATTGAACCGCAGACAAAATTCGTGCAATTGCACGTCGAGTCTGCTAAAATTAGGCGTTTTCGACGGGCGCGTAGGTTAGTGCTTACTCCTCTTGGTTTCTCGCTTCTGCGCCAGCTTTCGGATGGCGCATTCCACTCGGGCGAAGATCTTGCCGCGACGGTGGGGTTGACGCGCGCCCGGGTCTCGCAACTCCTCAAGCAGGCGGAAACGGCGGGGCTCGCGCTCGAGCGCGTCCGCGGCCGCGGCTACCGGCTGCTCGCGACGCCCGACTTCCTGGACGTCAAGGAGATTCGGGCCGCGCTCGAGGCGCTCGGCGCCGAGGTCGCGCCGCCGGATGCGAAGGCCCCACTCCTGCCAGCCGCGAACGACGACGATCTCGTGGTGCCCGGCGCATCGACCATTCCGCTGCATCCGGCGATCGCGGTCGAGATCACCGATCAGGTCGATTCGACGTCGACCGAGCTTCTGCGTCGCGCGACGCGGCGCGACATCCACGGCGCCCTGCTGGCGGCTGAATGGCAGACGGCGGGCCGCGGACGCCGGGGCCGCATCTGGACTGCCGTCGCAGGCGGCAGCCTCACGTTCTCGCTCGGCTGGCGCTTCGAGCAGGGCGCGGGCTTCGTCGCGGGCCTCTCGCTCGCGGTCGGGGTCGCGGTCGTCCGTGCGCTCGAAGCCGAAGGCCTGTCGGGGGTCGAGCTCAAGTGGCCGAACGACCTCGTGCATCGTCACCTGAAGGTCGGCGGCATCCTGGTCGAACTCAATGGCGATGCGCTCGGTCCGTCGACGGTCGTCGTCGGCGTCGGGCTCAACATTCGCCTGCCGCAGGCGATCAAGCGCGACATCGCGCAACCCGTCAGCGACCTTGCGACGGTCGCCGGACGTGGCGCGCCGCCGATCGACCGCAACAAGCTGCTCGCGCGCCTCGCGTGCGAGCTCGCAGCGAGCCTTTCGCAGTACGCGGCGCAGGGCTTCATGCCGTTCGCGGCCGAATGGCAGCGCCGGCACGCCTATCAGGGCAAGCCGGTGCGGCTGTTGCTGCCCGACGGCGAGCAAGTCAAGGGCACCGTCGCGGGCGTCGACAGCACCGGCGCGCTCGTGTTGGCCGACGGACCGCGACGCTCTCGCTTCCTCGCCGGAGAGATCTCGCTCCGCCGCGCCTGACCGCTTGCCGCGAGTCGCTGCCGGCTTGCTCTTGAGTTGAGTCAGATCCTCGTCATCGACGTCGGCAACAGCCGGCTCAAATGGGCGCTGCGCGGCCCGCGCGGCTGGAGCGCGCGTGGCGCCGTCGCCAACCAGGACATCGGCTCGCTCGCGGTGCGCGATTGGCAGACCCTCGAGCGCCCGGTGCGCGCGGTCGGCGTCAACGTGGCCGGCGAAGCGGCGCGCGTACGCGTCGAAGGCCAGCTCGCGCGCTGGCGGCTGCCCATCGAATGGCTGACCGCCACTGCGCAGGCCGGCGGCGTCAGCAATCGCTATCGGGTCCCGTCGCAACTCGGTGCCGATCGCTGGGCGTCGCTCGTTGCTGCACGACGCCGTGCCGTCGCGGCGAACGAAGCCTTACCGGCACCTTGCATCGTCGTCAACGCGGGCACGGCGGTGACGATCGACGCACTCGATGCCGACGGCACCTTTCGCGGCGGGCTGATCCTTCCCGGCGTGCGGCTGATGCTGCGTGCGCTCGCCGACAACACGGCGGCGTTGCGTACGCCCGCCGGCGAGTTCCAGGACTTTCCGACGAGCACGCCCGATGCGCTCTACTCGGGCGCGGTGCAGGCGATCTGCGGCGCGATCGGCGAGATGCGACAGCGGCTGCGCGGCAGCGGCGCGGACATCACGTGCTACGTCGCCGGTGGCGCGTTGAACGA
>JAICLP010000274.1 GCA_025925475.1 Burkholderiales bacterium
GCCTTCAGATTGGTGAGCGTCTTGGCCAGCACGGGTACGCTGACCGCGTAGAGCGAGATCGACATTCAGGACTCCTTGGAAAAGAAAACGCTTAGCGAAAGATCAGGTACAGCACGCCGCCGAGGATCAGCCACTTGAGCGTGTAGTGCGCGACGCGGCTCTTCTTCTTGATCGCCTTGCCGATCCGGCGCACGCGATACGCCGCGTTGAAGACGTGATTGAGTACGCCGACGCGATCGCCGGGTGCGTTCTCGGTCTGGCTCGCGCGAATGAGCGTCGCCTTGACGAAATGGTTGAGCGCGCGAACGAGCGGGTTCTTGAGCGGCCGCTCGACGTCGCAGAACAGGATGATTCGCGTCACGTCGCTGCGGTTTTCGGCGGTATGGATGAACGTCTCGTCGAACATCACCGGCTCGCCGTCGCGCCACGCATACGCCTCGCCGTCGACGACGATGCGGCACGTGTCGGCGTTCGGCGTGACGAGGCCGAGATGATAGCGCAGCGAGCCTGCGAACGGATCGCGGTGCGCGCCGAGCTTGCTGCCGGGCGGCAGCAACGCGAACATCGCAGCGTTCACGTCGGGAATCGATTGCACGAGGTCGACGGTACGCGGGCAAAGCGCCTTCGCCGACGGCAGGGGCTCGTCGTACCACTTGACGTAGAAGCGCTTCCAGCCGGTCTTGAAGAACGAGTTGAATCCGAGGTCGTTATAGGTGGCGGCCGCGCGGATGCGCCCGCCCTCGAACAGCGCGAGCGCCTCCTCGCGAATCGCCTGCCAGTTGGCCGACAGCGGCGCCAGCTCGGGGAAGCGCGCGACCTCCACGTACGGCTTGTTCGGCACGGCGGAGAACAGGTACATCAGCGCGTTGTAGGGCGCCATCAGCGACGAATGATCCGTCAGCTGGCGGAAGAAGCCGTGGCGTACCCGGCCGCGATAGTGCACGTACACCGCCGAGGCGATGAAGAGGTACAGCACGATGAACTTCGGCGCGAGCAGCGTCGCCAGCATGCGGATACTTTAACCGTTCTGGCGCGCAACGGCGGCTTTGGCCTTTCGCCCCTTGGGCCGCGCGCGCCGGAAGCGCCGATGCACCCACCACCATTGCTCGGGATGGCGGAGGATCAGCCGCTCGAGCGCGGCGTTGTATGCGCGCGTCGTACGCGCGATCGACTCGTTGGCGTTCGGCACGTCGACCGGCGCGACCGCTTCCTCGAAGCGAAGCACGTGCATGCCGTCCGGCTCGCGCCACGACGCGGCGGGCAGCACCGGCGCGCCGGTCGCGAGCGCGATGACGGCAAGGCTTTTGAACGTCCCGGCGGCTTCGCCGAAGAACTCGACGTCGATGCCGTCCGCGCCGCCCGCATACTGATCGAACGGAAACACGATCACGTCGCCCTGCCCGAGCAGCGCGACGATTTTCTCGAGCGAGCCCCGTTTCGCGACGACGCCGAAGCCGGCCGCACCGAACCGGCGCGTGACGAGCGCATCGAGCCAGCGCGGCTTGATCGGCCGGCGCACGAAATGGAAACGCCCGTGCACTTCGGGATAACGCTGGATGCCGGCGACGGTCGCGACTTCCCAGTTGCCGAAGTGGCCGGTGAGGATCAGCACGCCCTTGCCACCGCGAAACGCGTCGATGAACGTGTCGAGCCCCTCGACGCGCACCAGCGCGCGCTTTCGTTCCTGCGAGAGCCAGCGAAAGCGGACGAATTCGCGCCCCAGCTGCCACAAGTGCGCGTAATGCGCTTGTGCGAGGCGTTCGATGTCCGGCGTCGGCACCGACGCACCGAACACACGCCGCAGATTGTCCACGATCACCTGCCGGCGAAACGGCAGCAGGCGAAAGAGGAGTCTGCCCACCAGCGGCGGCGCTGCAGTTTCTCCCCGCAGCGCGAGCGCGACGGCCGATGCACTGGCGCGATCGTGCGTCAGCGATACCGCGATGGCGTCGATGCGCGCGCGATCCATCGCGGAACGCGCGTTCGCGCTCGGCACGATCAACGGCGCGCCGTACCCGTCGCGTGCGACCGCGAAATCGGCGGGCTCGATGCGCCCGCCGGCGAGCTCGCGCGGAAAGAGTTTGGCGCAGGCTTCCTTCGCCGCATAGCGCGCGGCAAGGCTGGCCGCACGGCCGGCGCCGTTGCCGCTGTCCGTCAGTTCCTGTGCCGAGAAAACCTTCGCGAGCTCGTCCGGCGGCGTCTGTGCGAGCAATCGCTCGATACGCGCGATCTCGACGCTGTCGATGCCGCAGCGAATCGCCACGTCAGTCGGGAAGGGCCGCCTCAAGACCGGGCGGCGCGCACGAGGAGCGCCGCGTCCGTCGCAGCGAAGCCGCGGCAGAGGACCAGTGCAATGTCGCTGCGGGGCGTCTGCGGGCGGTGCGAGACCGGAAGCCCCATGCATGCTGCGTCGGCTTCCGCGAACGTCGCGATGCCGGGTACCGTCTTCGCGCGCAACGCCGCAAGCGCAACCGTCGTTTCGACGATGCCCGCCGCAGCGATCAGGTGGCCGAGCGCCCACTTGAACGCCGTGACCGGCGGGCAGGCGCTTCCGAACACCCGCAATAGCGCTTCCGCCTCCGACGCGTCGGACAGCGACGTGCCGTTGCCGTGCGCGACGATCATGCCGACCTCCGACGCATCGATCCCCGCATCCGCGAGCGCGGCTTCGATCGCGCGCACGACGCCGTCGCCGTCGTCGCGAATCGCGAGCAGGCCCACGCCTTCGCCGACATATCCGCCGCCCAGCACTTCACCGACGATCGGTGCACCGCGCGAGCGCGCGGCATCATCCGTTTCGAGCGCGAGCGCTCCGGCGCCTTCGCCGAACACGCTGCCGTCGCGCCGCGCGTCGAACGGCCGCAGCGTATCGGACGACAGCAACCCGCATCCATGGTAGTAGAGGACGTTTTGCGGCTCGATCGGCGTGTCGTGCCCGATTGCGAGCGCGCGGTCCGCTTCGCCGTGGCGCAGCGCTTCGGTCGCCTCGATCACCGCCAGCGTGCCGCCGACGCTATGGTTCGTGATGCACGCGTTCGCGCCCTTCAGCCGGTTGCGAATGCCGACGTGGCACAGCACGTTGTTGGGCAGCGTGCGCAGCAGCCACATCGGGTTCACCGTGTCGGGCAGCTCGCGGCCGAACTGAACGAGGTCGCCGTTCGCCTGCGCCATCAGCGGGAAGAAGTCGTACTGGTTCTCGAATGCGCCGCCGCCCGAGCCGACATAGATGCCCGTGCGATCCGAGAATCCATTCGCCGCGTCCTCGGCGAGCGAATCGCGGTACGTGGCATAGCCCGCTGCTTCCGCGGCACGATCGCCGGCATAGATGCCCAGCATGTCGGTGCGGCGGATGAGCTTGTGCAGCTTGCGGTCGTCGACGAGCGAGCGCGCATTGAAGTCGCGAATCTCGGCGGCGTTCTTCACCGGCCAGCCGGCGGTGTCGAAACTTTCGATCGGCGCAATCGCCGAGCGCCCTTCGACGATTGCGGAGAGCATCTGCGCGGGATCGCGGCCTGCGCCGCACACTGCGCCGGTTCCGGTGATGACGATTCTGCTCATGCTGCCGAATCCACCAACTCCGGGCTGCGCAGCACGACGCAGCTGTTCGAGCCGCCGAAGCCGAACGAATTCGACAGCGTCATCCGCACCTTCTGCTTGCGCGGACGTTCGAGGACGAGGTTCAGGTCGCAGTCGGAATCGAACTCGCGGTAGTTCGCGTTCACCGGCATCTCGCCGCGATCAATGGCGAGCGCGCAGATCGCGACTTCGACGGCGCCTGCAGCGGCGATCAGATGGCCCATCATGCTCTTCGTCGAGCTCACGAACACGCGCTTCGCGTCGTCGCCGAACACGGCCTTGATCGCGGAGGTCTCGCTGCGATCGTTCATGCCGGTCGACGTACCGTGCGCATTGATGTAGTCGACGTCGGCCGGCGTTGCGCGCGCATCGGCGAGCGCGGCACGCATCGACTGGATCGGACCGTCGCCGTCGGGCGGGGAATCGGTGATCCGGTACGACGAAAGCGAATTGCCGTCGCCGGCCAGCTCCGCGTAAATCCTCGCTCCGCGGCGCCTGGCCGCTTCCCATTCCTCGAGCACGAGGAAGCCCGCACCTTCGCCGAGCACGAAGCCGTTGCGCGATGCGTCGAACGGCCGGCTCGCGCGCTGTGGCGTGTCGTTGTCGGGCGATACGGCCGACAGCAGGCAGAAGCCGGCAAGGCCGACCGGGCTGATCATCGAATCGAAGCCGCCGGTGAGCACGCGGTCGACGGCACCGCGCCGGATCAGCTTCAGCGCGGTGCCGATCGCCTGGCCTCCCGATGCGCACGCCGTGTGCACCGACGTCGCATAACCGCGAATGTCGAAGCGGCGCGTAAGCAGCGCAACGCCCGCCGTGCTCTGGCTGCGGCAGAACGCAAGCGGATTCGCCGCCGAGACGTCGGTCAACAGCTGGTGCGGGTCGATCTCGCCGTCGGGTGCGCAATGCCGCTGCACCGAAGACAGGTCGGCGAAGTCGACGCCCATCATGCCGGTGCCGACCGAGCAGCCCCAGCGCGTCGCGTCGTCGCCGGTCGGCGCGATGCCGGCGTCGCGCATCGCCTCCTCCGC
>JAICLP010000354.1 GCA_025925475.1 Burkholderiales bacterium
CGCGAATAAACGTCACCGGTCTTGATACGAATCAACCGCTCGAGCTCATTCGCCGGCACCACGAGGTCCCCGGCGATGCGCACGTCACCGACAGTGAACTTCGGCCCCTCGGTGATGTTCAGCGTGATGTAGATGTCTTCCTTGTCCGGCGTGATCGACACCTGCGTCGAGTCGACGTTGAACTCGAGGTAGCCGCGGTTCTGGTAGAAGCTGCGCAGCGCCTCGAGGTCGGCCGAAAGCTTCTGCTTCGAGTACTGGTCGTTCTTCGTGTACCAGGTGAACCAGCCCGGCGTCGTCAGCGTCATTTCCTTCAGCAATTGCTTCTCGGTGAACGCTTTCGCGCCGACGATGTTGATGCGCGCGATCTTCGCCGACTCGCCCTCGTCGATCGTGAAATTGATCGCGACGCGGTTGCGCTCCTGGGGCGTCACCGTCGTCTGGATGTTCGCCGCGTACTTGCCGCGCGTGATGTACTGGCGCTTCAACTCCTGCTCGGCGCGCTCGAGCGCCGAGCGGTCGAAGATGCGCGCCTCGGCGATACCGATGTCCTTCAGCGCCTTCTTGATCGTGTCGGTGTCGAATTCCTTGTTGCCGGAGAACGACAGCGAGCTGATCGTCGGGCGTTCCTGCACCGACACGATCAGCACGTCGCCTTGCGCTTCGAGCCGGACGTCGCGAAAGAAGCCGGTCGCGTAAAGTGCCTTCACCGCATCGGAGATCTTCTCGTCGGTGACGCGATCGCCGACCTTGATCGGCAGGTAGCTGAAGATCGTGCCGGGCTCGGTGCGCTGAACGCCCTCGACGCGAATGTCCTTCACGACGAACGGCTCGACGGCCCACGCGGCGAACGACAGCGCCGACGCGACGAGCCCCGCGACGATTGCCGATGCACCGGCGCGCGCGCGCTTCATCCGTGTGCGTTCAGAACAGGCGGGAAACGTCATTGAAAAGTGCCAGGGCCATCAGAACGGCGAGCATCGCCATGCCGATGCGCTGACCGACCTCGATTGCGCGGTCGGAAACGGGACTGCCTTTGATAAGTTCGGCGAGATAATACAGTAAATGACCTCCGTCCAGTAAAGGCACGGGCAACAGGTTCAGCACCCCCAGGCTGATGCTGATCAGCGCGAGATAGCTCACGAACACGAGCGGTCCCGCCTGCGCGGACTGGCCCGCGATGTCGGCCATCGTCAAGGGTCCGCTGATGTTGCGAAGCGATGCATCGCCGGTGACGATTCGCCCGAGCATGCGCACGGTGAACGCCGACAGCTCCCACGTCTTCACCGCGCCTTGCACGAACGCCTCGCCGACGCCGTAACGGACGACGACCGCGTTGCGCTGCGCGGCTTGCGCATCGACGCGAAGCCGCACGCCCGCCTGTCCGACGCGCCGCCCGTTCTCGTCGATCGCCTCGATGGCCACCGGTACGTCGAGCGTCGTGCCATTGCGATCGATCCGGTAGTCGAGCGTGTCGCCCGGATGCGCGTTCGTCAGCGCTGCGACGTCGGATGGCGAGGTCATCGGCTGCCCGTTGATCGCGACGATGCGATCGCCGGCGTGCAAGCCGGCACGTTCGGCCGGCCGTCCCTGCAGCACCTGGTCGATGATCGGCGGCCCGAGGTCGGCGCGCAATCCCAGCGTCGCCAGCGGATTGCCTTCCCAATCGGACGTCGCCATGCCGCGAAGCGACACCTCGCGCGTCAGCGGCGTCGTCTCGCTGTCGCGGACGAGCGACAGCATCACGTCGTCGTGCCCCTGCGCGCGCACGACGCGCCAGCGCAATTCCTGGAAGCTGCCGACCGGCTCGCCGTCGACGGCGACGACGACGTCGCCGCCGCGCACGTCGGCCGCCGCAGCAGCACTTGCAGGTGGCGGATCGCCGAGGAGCGCGCGCTGGCCGGGAATGCCGGCGACGTAAGTACCCGCGAAAAGCAGCACCGCGAGGAACAGGTTCGCCAGCGGTCCCGCGACGACGATCGCGATCCGTCGCCACACCGACTGCCGATTGAACGCGCGCGGCAGGTCGTCGAACGGCACCGGTGCTTCGCGCTCGTCGGCCATCTTCACGTAGCCACCGAGTGGAATCGACGACAACGCCCATTCAGTGCGGTCGCGGCCAAAACGGCGCGACCAGATCATGCGGCCGAAGCCGATCGAGAAACGCAGCACTTTGACGCCGGCGAGACGCGCGACGAGATAGTGCCCGAGCTCGTGGAACACGACGAGCACGCCGAGCGTGATCGCGAAGGCGACGATTTTGTAGAGGGCGGCGGTCATCAGGGATCAGGAATCAGAGGACAGGTATCAGACGCGGCGGTGTCTAGAGTGGCGCCGCGCGGGCGGCGTTGCTGCGCTGCGGACGATCGACGGTGCGCAGCGCGGCGCGGGCGATCTCGCGCGCCTCGGCATCGACGGCGAGCGCATCGTCGAGCGAGCGGATGGCGCCGCGCGCGCGGCGCGCCAGCACCTGTTCACAGACACGCGGGATGTCGCAGAAGCGCGCACGCTCGTTCAGAAACGCGTCGACGGCGATTTCGTTCGCCGCATTGAGCGCAATCGGCGCCGCGGCATCGGCGGCCAGCGCTTCGTATGCAAGGCCGATGCACGGAAAGCGGCTGCGATCGGGCGGCTCGAAGGTCAGCATCGACAGCCGCGCGACGTCGAGCGGCGTTGCACCGCTCGTCACGCGCTCCGGCAAGCCGAGCGCCTGCGCGATCGGCGTGCGCATGTCGGGATTCGACAGCTGCGCGAGCATCGAGCCGTCGACGTATTCGACGAGCGAATGGACGATGCTCTGCCGGTGCACGACGATCTCGATCTGCGACGGCGCGACACCGAAGAGCCAGCGCGCCTCGATCACCTCGAGGCCCTTGTTCATCATCGTCGCGGAATCGACGGAGATCTTGCGCCCCATCGACCAGTTCGGATGCTTGCACGCCTGCGCCGGCGTCACCGTCTCGAAATCGATCTCGGGATGCGGATGGAACGGACCGCCCGACGCGGTGAGCACGATGCGTCGCACGCCGCCCGCCTGCGGATTTCGCGCATAGGCCTGCGGCAGGCACTGGAAGACCGCGTTGTGCTCGCTGTCGATCGGCAACAGCGTCGCACCGCTCGCATCGACGGCGTCCATGAACAGCGCGCCACCGATCACGAGCGCTTCCTTGTTCGCGAGCAGGATGCGCTTGCCGGCGCGCGCCGCGGCGAGCGTCGCCGGCAGTCCGAC
>JAICLP010000394.1 GCA_025925475.1 Burkholderiales bacterium
AGCGTGAGCCGCTTGCCGTCGGGCGTTTCGCGATAGCCGTCGCCGTCGCGGTCCTTGTAGCCGAACCGGTCGAGCAGGGCGCGCGCCGCCGCCGGATCATAGGAAGGCGACCGGCCGATCGTGGCGTCGTGACCGAAAAGACCGGGCGGGACCGGCTGGTCGGCAAGCTCCGCCTGGCCGTTGCCGAGCTGCCGGATGTCCGCCGCGCGGTCGTACGCCATCGCGATCGCGCGTCGCAGCGCGATCTTGGCCGGTTCGTACCCGCCGACGACGGCATCGTCCATGTTGAAGAAGAAAAACGACACGGACGGCTCGGGTGCGCGGTGCAGCGCGATTCCGCGCTTGGCCAGGGCCGGCCGCAAGCGTTCGCCATCGAGCACCGTCAGCGCGAGCGACGCAGGCACGCTCACGTAGTCGAGCAGTCCGCGATCGAACGACAGCATCCGCGGCTGCGCTTCCTCGATGATCGCGATGTCCACGTTGCCGACCAGCGGCAGCGTGCGGCCGGTCAATCCCTTCGCGATCGACGCGTCCGCGGCGTCGCCGCCCGGCGCCGGGTAGCGTTCGTCGCGGAAATCGGGGTTCGCCTCGAGCGCGATGCGCTGGCCGCGCGTCCAGGATTTCAACCGATAAGGTCCGCTGCCCACCGGATGCTCCATGACGCGATGCGACTCGTCCTGGTAGCGCTCGACGACCTCGCGCGCCACGGCGGCGAAGCTCGACGTCGTGAGCCACCACTGGAAGCCGTAGTCGGGCTGCCGGAAGCGAATGCGCAGCGTGTACCGGTCGAGCGTTTGCAGACCCTCGATCTTCTCGTCGTAATCGAAGCGGCCGCTTTTGCGCGCGCGTTCGAGCGGCGCATCGAGGCCCACCAGCGTGCCCTCGAACAGGTACAGCCAGTAGGAACGCACCTTCGGGTCGAGCACGCGCTTGATGCTGTAGACGTAATCCTCGGCGGTGAGCTCGCGCGGCTTGCCGTTGAATGCGGGATCCGCTGCGAAATGAATGCCGTGCCTGACCCTGATGGTGTACGTGCGGCCGCCGTCGGTGATCTCGGGCAGGTCGGCGGCCGTGTTCGGCTGCAGCGCGACCGGACGCGCGAAATAGTCGTATCGATAGAGCGGGTCGAAGATCGCCAGGCACACCGCGTCCGAATACGTGTCGCTGATCGCCTGCGGGTCGAAGCCGCTTTCGGCGACCGGAAAGGCGACATGCAGCGTCTTGTGCATGTCGGCGGCGTGCGCCATCGCTGCAAGCGCGAGCATGCAGAGCGCGAGCGGCGCTTTGTTCATCCGAGAAAGCGCGCGAGGCGCGCAACGCCTTCGTCGAGCCGCTCGTCGCTCGCGGCGAAACACCAGCGCACGAAGCCTTCGCCCTCGGGACCGAACGCGCTTCCCGGCGCGAGCCCCAGCTTCACGTCCTGCACGAGCCGACGGCACAGTGCCATGCTGTCGGTAAGGCCGCCGATGCGGAAGAAGGCGTACATCGCGCCGGCGGGCGGCGCGATCTCGATCCCCGGCAATGCGCCAAGCGCATCGACGAGGCGGTCACGCGCCCGGCGCAGACGCTCGCGCGTCGCATCGACGGTCGGCTCGCCGTCACGTAGTGCGACGACGCCCGCGCGCTGGACGAACACCGGCGAGCATGACGTGTTGTATTCGATGAGCTTGCCGAGATCCGCCATCAGCGCCCTCGGGGCCACGATCCACCCGAGGCGCCATCCGGTCATCAGCCATGCCTTTGAGAAGCTGTTCGTGCTGACGAGGCGCATGTCGTGGTCGGCGAAGTCGAGCAGCGACGGCGCGCAGGACCGGTCTTCGGCGTAATGAAGCCGTTCGTAGACATCGTCGGCGACGATCCAGATGCCATGCCGCGTGCAGTGTGCGAGCAGCGCCTGTTGTGATGCGCGATCGATCGTCCACCCGGTGGGATTGTTCGGCGAGTTGATCATCAGCGCGCGCGTTCCCGGCGTGAGCGCGTCGAGCAGGCGATCGACGTCGAGCGTCCATCCGGAAGCGCGGAACGCGAGCGGCACACGGACGACCTCGGCGCCCAGGATCTTCGGAATCTCGACGAGGTTCGGCCACAGCGGCGTGACGACGACGACGCGATCGCCGGGCGAGACGAGCGCTTCGACCGCGATCATCAGTGCCGACATGCCCGATGCCGTTACGGCGATTTCGTCGGGCACCGTCGGTCGATGCAGTGCGCTTGCATACTGCGCGAGTGCGGCACGCAGTTCCGGGATGCCGAAGTTCTGCGAATAGAACGTCTCGCCGCGCGCGAGCGACGCCGTTGCCGCGTCGCGAATGAAGGCCGGCGTGACCTGGTCGGGTTCGCCGAACCAGAACGCGAGCATGTCCGGGTCGTGCATGCCGGCGTTCGCGATGGCTCGAATCTGCGAGCCCGCCAGCGCGCGAACCGCCGCGCGTGCTTCGGGGATCGAGCTTCGGGTATCGGCTGTCACGGATCGGGTATCAGGCATCGGCAAGGGCACGGCGCGGTGTGCCTCCCAGTTTACTGATGCCCGATCCTGGTCCCTGGCA
>JAICLP010000005.1 GCA_025925475.1 Burkholderiales bacterium
AGCGGGCCGGTTCAGACGCTTCCCGGTGCATACGAGCTTCGCGCTTTGCAGGCTCGATATCGGCGGCAGCGGCGGGTGCGTTCCACCTGACGCATCGACGACCAGCAATTCGATTGGCGAATGCCGCTGCCCGACCACCGACGCAATTGCATCGGCGAGACACGGCCTGCCCATGCTTCGGACGATGACGGTTGCGGTTGGCGCGGCGCTCACGTTGTGAAATGCACGCGCATTTCGCCTGATCCGCGAACCGACGGAAGGCCCGTCCTAGGCGTCGCTTCGGTGACTTACGAGGCTACGAGTCACCCTTCTTGTCCGACGTCGGCGGGTCCGCGTCGGGAGCAGCCGCCGCCTGCTCGGACTCCGACTTGCGTTGACGCTTCGCTTCCTTCTTCTGCTTCTTTGCAAGGTCGCGCTGGCGTTTTGCGAGCGCGTAGTTGGGCTTCGCCAATTGATGCTCCATGGATTGAACCCGTTATCGTAGGCCATTTCGCGGCAGCCGGTCCTCGCGTGTGCAAATCGGCCGTCGATTGTCGCGTAACCAGGCCCAAGTCTTTCCGGGCCTCTGCGATTTGCCCGACAATGACGCCGGGGGGCCGCCGCCCATGCTGAACCCCGCACCGACCCAAACCCTCACCTTCCTTTTCACCGACATCGAGGGCAGCACGGTGTTGTGGGAGCACGCGCCCGAGGCGATGCGCCCACTGCTCGCGTGGCACGACGGCGTCCTGCGCTCGGCCATCGAGTCCTCCGGCGGACACGTCTTCAAGACCACGGGCGACGGCGTTTACGCGGTTTTCGGCACTGCGAAGCATGCAATCGCAGCCTGCCTTCAGGCGCAGCGCGATCTGCAGCAAGCGGCGATCGGCGCCGCAGGCGCGACTGCGCGAGGGCGCGAGCCGCCGATCGCGATCAGGGTCCGCATGGGTTTGCACAGCGGGGCCGCCGAGCTCCGCGACGGGGACTATTTCGGAGCACCGGTGAATCGGGCCGCGCGAATCATGTCGGTCGCGAACGGAGAGCAAGTGCTGCTCTCCTCCACGACCGCGGAGTTGCTTCGCGGCGACGTTCCCGATGAGGTCGAGCTCCGCGACATGGGAGAGCACCGGCTCAAGGGATTGCCCAATCCGGAGCGACTGCTCCAGCTCGTCGCGTCAGGGCTGCGCGCGGATTTTCCGCCATTGGTCTCGCAGGCCGCGCACAGCCTTCCCGCCGAACGCGACGCCTTCATCGGGCGAAACGACCCACTCGCCGACCTGGCAAAACGCTTCGGTCGCGATGCGCGGCTCGTGTCGGTCCTCGGCGTCGGTGGCAGCGGCAAGACACGCCTCGTGATCCGCTTCGGTTGGAGCGCACTCGATGCCTTCCCCGGCGGCATCTGGTTTTGCGATCTCTCCGAGGCCAGAACGCTCGATGGGATCCTCCATGCCGTCGCGCAAGGTCTCGGTGTCCCGCTCGGCAGCGACGACCCGGTCGCGCGCATTGGCAACGCGATTGCCGGCCGCCGGCAATGTCTCGTCATCCTCGACAACTTCGAGCAGGTGGCCCGGCTCGCCGAAGAAACGCTCAGCCAATGGCTGAACCGCGCGAGCTTCGCGCGATTTCTCGTGACGACGCGCGAAGTGCTCGGTCTGACGGGCGAGGAAATTCTCGCGCTCGGCCCGATGCCACCGCAGGATGCTTCCACCTTGTTCGTGAAGCGAGCAGAAGCCGCGAAGCCCGGGTTCGCGTTGAGCACGGAGGATCAGGCGGCGATCGGCACGCTCGCGAAGCTGCTGGACGGACTTCCGCTCGCAATCGAGCTCGCGGCCGCGCGAGTACGCGTGATGCCGCCGCGCACGCTTCTCGCGCGAATGAGCGACCGATTCAGGCTCCTGTCCTCGATCGGCGGCCGTCTCGACCGCCAGGCGACGCTGCGCACGGTGTTCGACTGGTCGTGGGACTTGTTGTCGTTGCCCGAGAAGGCCGCGTTGGCGCAGTTTTCGGTGTTCGAAGCGGGTTTCACGCTCGAAGCAGCGGAGGCCGTTCTCGATCTTGGCGACTCCGATGACGCGCCATGGGCGATCGACATGCTGCAATCGCTCGTGCAGAAATCGCTCGTCAGGCAGGTGACGGACGATCGCTTCGATCTGCTCGTCAGTGTCCAGGAGTACGCGGCCGAGCACCTGCGCACGGCCAAGCGTTATTCCGGCAGCGGGCCCGCTGCAGCGCTCGCCGCCGAGATCAGGCACGGTGCGCACTTTGCGTCGATGGAGCAGCGCACAGCGGTCGAGCATCGCAGCGTGGAGCTCGACAATCTTGTCGCTGCGTGTCGTCGTTCGGCGGCGCGCGGTGATGCGGCGACGGCCGCAAAGACATTGCAGGCCGCGTGGAGCGTACTCGCGCTGCGGGGACCGTTTCGAATCGGCGTCGAGCTTTCATCGCTGGCTCAGGCCATTCCCGGCCTGGAGCCGGGTACGGCCGCGATCGTGCATGAGATTGCGGGCTCGGCGCTGAGGCTTCTCGGGAAGGTCACCGACGCGCGTACGGCATTGGACAGATCGCTCGAAGAAGCTCGCGAGGCGGGCGACCACGCCTGCGAGATTCGAGCACTGCTCAACCTGGGCGCGCTCGATATTCACGGCGGGGCCGCGCAATCGGCCCGCCGAGTTCTCGAGCTCGCGCTCGCCGCTGCACGCGAGATGTCGGACTTCGGGCTCGAAAGCGAAGCCAGGAACAAGCTCGGAAACCTGGAAATCTCACTCGGCAAGCCGGATGGCGCCCTGCCGCACTTCGAGGCTGCGCTCGATCTCGCCAGGAAAGCGTGCGACCGACGACGCGAAGTGGCGGCGCTTGGCAACCTGGGAACGTTGGAAGTCTCCGGAGCAAGCAAGGCACGCTTCCATTGCGAAGCAGCGCTTGCGATGGCGCGAGCCCAGGCCGACCGGATGATCGAAAGCAACACGCTGTGCAATCTGGGACTGCTGAACTACCTCGACGGAAGGCTCGAGGAGGCAAGGGAGCACCTCGACATGGGATTGGTCGTCGCGCGAGAGATCGGCAACGTCGAGGCGGAGGGCATCGTGCTGTGCAATCTCGGCATGCTTCATGACGCGCTCGCGCAACTCGACCAGGCGGAGAGCCATTACGATGCCGCGCTCGCCATCGCGCGCGCATTCGAGCTTCGTCGGCTGGAAGGACAGATCCTGGGCTACGCCGGCGCGCTCTCGGCGCGTCGCGGCGAGCTCGACGAAGCGCGCAGCCGCCTCGACGCCGGCGAAGCGCTGCTGCGCGCAGTGTCCGATCGAGTAAGCCTCGGCATTCTGCTTTGCAATCGATGCGAAGCGGCGGAACTGGCCGGCTCCTCTTCCGATGCGAGCGCCGCGCTTGTCGGGGCGGAGGAGATTGCCGCGGAGGTCGCGGCGGGAGCCGACTCCGAGTTGGGGTTCGCGCTGGCGCGTCTCCGAGGCAAGGCGCGAATCAGCCCCGAACCGACCCGCATATAGGAGTTTGGCCGACAGAGCGAGGGCACGCGTCGCTACTAACGTTCTGCATCTCGCGTGAGGAGGGGTCTCATGTTCTGGAATAGAACGACGACGCGCAGTACCCGGGAACTCGCAAGCGATTTCAATCAGCTTGTAGAGGAAGGCAGGATGCTTCTGGGCGAATTGAGGGCAAATGCTCGAGAACAAGCCGGCGTGCGGACGGTCGTGGACGACATAAGCGAAAAGCTCGCCGACTTCCAGTCGTCGGCCACGAGCGCTGCCCGACGGGGCGCCAGGCAGGGCGCTGACTATGCGCGTCAGGCCGACCGTTATCTGCGCGACAATCCCTGGCCTGCGGTGGCCGGTGGCATCATCGTGGCGGCGCTTGCTTCTCTTTGGCTGGCGCAACGTCGCTGACATGCGCCGGGAAGAGCCGGCTCGCATATCGCGCTCGGCTTCGCGCAGAGCATTACCAATTCGACAGGCTCACGACAACGATCAAAAGGGGGCGGTGTGAATAGAATCATCTATATCGTAGGACTCGTCGTCATCGTCATCGCTATCCTGTCGTTCTTCGGTTTACGTTAGGCCGCGGCGCTCGCAGGCCTCGCCCGAGCGCCTGATCTGGATGGAGAGGAATCATGGCAGAAAACCCTGGCAGTTCTCCGGTAGATGCAATGGCAGAACAAGCACGGACAGCCACCGATCGCATTGCGTCGAAAGCCACCGATGCGATCACGGCGGTGAAGACTTCGGTCCACGACACCGTCAACAGCGCTGCGGATCGCGCTAACACCGCTACGCAGTGGACTTCCGAACGAATCGACGCAGTCAGGCGAGCGCCAGCTGACGCCTTGGAAACAGGGGCCGAGTACATTAGAGCCAACCCGTATACCGCGGTGGCCATTGCCCTTGGAGTCGGATACGTCATTGGCCGCGTCGGTCGATACGTTTAGAACATTCGGGCTGCGGCTCATGTGCGGGACACGTGCGGTCGTGTGCCGCGCTGTCGCCCGGTCGACACTGTCCGATTGAGTCAGCTGCGGATCTCCACCGGTGCCCCTCGCCTGGCGCTGGCGGCGAGCGCATCGAGCACCAGTGCGATGTCGACGGACTCTTCCGGCGTCGCACCCGTCCAGGCCGCCGGCCCGTCGTTCAGCAGGTCACAAAACGATTCCGCCTCGGCGAGAAAGCCGTTCATCGCCGACGTCTCGATGACCTCTCGGCGCGCATCCCAACCAGGCCCGTATCGCACTTCGATGATCGGGGGAAACAGCGGACCGGTGTCGTTGTAGTAGGAGGTGGTGAGAGAACCTTGGTCGCCGGCGATGAAGGCGTGTCGATGCCGCGCGGTCGTGAAGCTGCAGGAGATTTGCGCCATCGTGCCGTCGGCGAACTCGAGCGTACCGAGTGTCGTGAGATCGACTCCCGAACTGGACCATCTTGACATCGCGTGGACGCGCGTGGGCAGTGTCCCTGTCACCAGTCGCACGAAGCTGACGGGATAGGATCCGGCGTCCATGATCGCGCCGCCTGCGAGCTCCGGCTTCATGCGGATGTTCTCCATATCCGCAAGAAGAAAGCCGAACGACGCCTGGATCAGCCGTACCTTGCCGAGTGTCTGCGCCGTCAGGATTTCGCGAAGCTTGCGGGTCTGCGGCTGCGCCCGATACGGATAGCCTTCGACGACCGCGACATCGTGCGCCTTTGCAGCCGCGAAGATGTTGCGCGCTTCCTCCGCGTTCGCGGCGAGCGGCTTCTCGCACAAGACATGCTTGCCCGCTTCGGCAGCCAGGATCGCCCACTGCGCGTGCAGATTGTTGGGCAGAGGGATGTAGACCGCGTCGACTTGCGCGTCCGCCAGGAGCGCCTCGTATGAAGAATGGATACGAGGCACACCCAGCGATTGCGCGAACGCTTCCGCTCGCGCATGGTCCCGGCTCGCGACCGCTTCCACCGCCATCTTCGCCGAGGATCGTACGGCGTCGACAAAGAGACGCGCGATTTTCGCGGCGCCAAGGATTCCCAGGCGCACGCGTCCATGAGCCACTCGCTTCATGCTCGCGACGCAGTTCGCTTTACTTCTTCGCCTCTGCTTCCTTGACTGCGCCAAGCGCGTCGTCGATCCATTTGGCGTCGATGTTCGTTTTCAGCCAGTCTATGACCGGCTTTTGAGCAGCCGACCTGAATTCGGCGAACTCCGCCGCCGTCGGCGTGTAGACCGTAACGCCCTTGTCCTTCAGCGTCTGGACTCCCTCGGCGGTGAACTTGCGGTTCACGCGGCGCTCTGCCGTGCATGCGTCCCTGGCGGCATCCTGCACCACCTTCTGAAGATCCGACGGCAGGCTCTTCCAGAACTTGTCGCTGACGATGAACCAGTCTATCCCGTAGTTGTGGCCATCGAGCGTGACGTGCTTCTGCACCTCGTAGAACTTGGCAAAGATCATCGTCGGGATCGGATTCTCCTCGCCATCGACGACACCCGTCTGTAGCGCGGTATAGGTTTCCGGAAAGGCGATCGGTGTCGGCTGAGCGCCCAGTGCCTTCATCTCGGTGACGTAGAGCGGTGTCTCCTGCACCCGGATCTTCAGACCGGCCAAGTCCTTCGGCGAGTGAATGGCCTTCTTGCCAGTCGAGAAATCCCGGAAACCGACCTCGCCGAAGCAGAGGTTGTGCATGCCCGTCTTCGCCTGAAAGTCAGCGGAGAGCTTCTGCCCAAATGGCCCATCCATGACGCGGTCCGCGACAGCGTCGGAAGGAAACAGATAGGGGATGTCGGTCACCATCGCGGGCGGGTAGAAGTTCGCCATGACGCCGGAGGCGAGCCCGGCCTGGATGAACCCGTTCTTGATGCCCTCGACGTAGTCGCGCTCACCACCCAAGGCACCGGCGCCGAAGATCTGCACGTCGATGCGCCCGTTGCTCTTCGCCTTGACTTCCTTGGCGAACGTATCGGCCATGACGGCTTTGCGGGAGACGGACATATCCACCGAGTCCGCGTGCGCGAGCTTCAGGACGTACTTCTGGTCAGCGGCATGACTGACGCTGGCGACGGAGAAGGCGATCGTCGATAGCATGATCGCGGGAACGAGATTCACTGGCCGCTTCATTGCATGTCCTCCAAAAGGTTTGCGGGTCTGGGTTTGCAACAACGGAAGGCTCGAGGTCACTTGAGATTCAACGCGTGTGGGAGCACCAGGCTGATCGCCGGGAACAGTGCAATGACAATGAGGCCGATCACGAGCACCGCCAGATAAGGCACGAAGCGCGGCGTCACCCTTTCGACCGCCGTATCCATGACGGCACACGTCACGAAGTAGCAGATCCCGAACGGCGGTATGAACGTGCCGATGCCCATGGCAATGATCATCACGATGCCGAAGTGCATCGGATCGATGCCGTACCGAGTGGTCATCTGCAGCAGCATCGGGCCGAAGATCAGGAGCGAAGGCAGGCCCTCGAGAATCGAGCCCATGACCACCATCAGGACGATGGCGAAGGTCATGAAGGCGACGCTCGATCCCCCAAGCGCGTCGAGAAAGCCGGAGACCACGCTCTGCAAGCCGCTGATCGCAAGCGTCCACGAGAAAGCGCTGCCCGCACTGACCATGAAGAGCACCATCCCGGACATCGCCGCCGAGTCGGCCATCGTGGAGAAAAAGCTGCGAAAGGTCATGCCGCGGTACAGGAGGACGGACACGGCAATGGCATAGACGACGGCCAGCGACGACACCTCGGTGGTCGTCGCAATGCCACCTACGATCCCGACAATCAGGATGATGGGAACGAGCAGCGCCGGGAACGCGCGGTAGGTAATGCTCATGCGCTCGCGCCAACTCGTTTTCGCGCAGCGGGGCCAGTTCCGCTTGCGCGCGCGATGGAAGACGATGGCCATCAGGCATAGGCCGAGCAGCGCAGCGGGCAAAACGCCGGCAACGAAGAAAGCGGCGACCGAAAGCGTCGTGATCGAAGCGAGCACCATCATCACGAGGCTGGGCGGAATCGTCTCGCCCATGATCCCCGCCGCAGACAGCACTGCCGCGCTCTCGGCCTCGTCGTAGCCTTGCGCCTTCAACATGCCCTTCAGCGTCGTTCCCACCGCCGCGACGTCGGCGATCTTCGAGCCTGAGATGCCGGAGAAGATGTACATCGCGACGACGAGCGCCTGAAGCAATCCACCCTGCAACCGTCCGACGGTAGCCGTGACCCAATCGGCCAGGGGCTTGGTCAACCCGCCGTCAGTCATGATCTTCCCGGCGAGGATGAAGAACGGCACCGCGAGCAGGATGAAACTGCTGATGCCATTGGTAAGCGCGAACGAGACGGCCATGGGGTCCGCCGCCGCAGACGAGTAGATGTACACGTAGGCGGTGACCGAGAGCACGTAGGCGATCGGTACGCCGGCGAACACGAGGACCAGCAGCAGCAGCAGCGCGAACGCTATTCCGCCCGGGCCATCCCATGGGCCGGTGAAGTACTGCAAAAGGAACCAGACAACGGCCAGTGCCAGGACGGCTGCTCCCGCGACCACGTTGTGTCGACCCCGGTATCGCGCGAGCTTGGTCACGGCAAAGAGCACGGTCAGGACCATGCCGATGATGAACGGCAACAACGTCCACGACTTCGACAGCTGGAGGATCGTCGTCAGGTTGTTGCGGGACTTGATCCACATCGGCACGGCATAAGCCACACCGATCAACGCCACGACCAGAACGAAGTAGTGCCGGGCACACTCGGCGTATTCCCTCTGGCGGTTCGGCAGCCGCTCGATCGCGAAGCGGACGACCATGTGCATGCCGCGGTGATAAGCGACGGCACCTCCGATGAACGCGAGACTCGTAAGTGCGTATTCGGCAACCTCGTTCGCCCACACCAGCGAGTTGGTGAATATCGCCCGCATGGCGGTGTTGCCGAAGAGGAGCACGAGCTCGACGAAGAGAATTCCTCCGAGCACTGCGTCGAAGGTGTGCTCGAGCCACGACGAGAAGCGTACGTCGTCGGTACTGCGTGCCGCGCTGCCCGCAGGCTCGACCTCGGACAGCGGCGTATGCAAGGGTCCCGAAAGTGTTTGCACGATCAGCGCTGCGCTCTCGTACCGCCGGCGCTCATGTTCGGGTTCTTCGGCTTCGGGTCGAGTGTGTGCCCGCACACTAACAGAATTGTCAGTAGTGTCAAGGCAGTCCGAAAGCCGATTCAGATGGCGTATGCTGATTGATTACCGTGAAGTCGATTGCTGTGCTTCGGCAACCATTTTCTTTGCAAGTTGGAAAAATGAATTCACGTCAGGCAAGAGTGCGCGCCCGGCGCAATGCGCGCGACCCCGCGCAAACCAAGGCGAGCATCATCTCCTCGGCGACGGAGGAGTTTTCGGCGCGGGGCGTCAAAGGCGCGCGACTGGACGCGATTGCCAGTCGAACGCGAACGACGCGCGCCATGATTTACTACTATTTCGGTAGCAAGGAAGGGCTCTACCTTGCAGTGCTCGAGACGGCATACCGCGGTGTGCGCGAAGCGGAGACAAGGCTCGATCTCGCGCACCTGGCGCCCGTCGAGGCGATGCGCCGGCTAGTGGAGTTCACGTTCGATTATTACTACGAACATCCGAGCTTCGTTGCTCTTATCGTTGCCGAGAATCAGTCCGGCGGCAAGTTCATCCGCAAGCTCGATCACATCGATCGGATGAACGTGTCGATCATCGACACCATTGCCGCCATTCTCCAGGTAGGCGCGCTCGACGGCGTGTTCCGACCGGGAATCGATCCCGTCGAGGTGCACATGATGATCGCGGCACTCGGGCTGTTCCAGATCGCCAACCGGCACACGTTCGGGTATCTGTTCGATCGCGACATGGCGAGCAGACGCTACATCGAGCGAACGAAAGCGCTCGCGAGCGACATCCTTTTGCGTTACCTGAGAGGTGACGTCGAACGCGATGCATCGCTGCAGAAGAAGCGGCGCGTGGCGCTGCGCGAGTCGTAGGAGTCTCACGCCGGGCCCCATCGATCCCCGGGTTCAGGTAGCCGCGCGGCCTGCCAGGAAATGCGCAAGAAGCGCCACCGGCCTGCCTGTCGCGCCTTTGTCCTCGCCGCTCTTCGACGCCGTGCCCGCGATGTCGAGGTGCACCCACGGATAGCGCCTGGCGAACCGCGAGAGGAAACACGCCGCGGTGATCGCGGAGTCCCCGCCCGGGCCGACGTTCGCGAAATCGGCGATGTTCGACTTGAACGTGTCCTGATACTCGTGCCATAACGGCATGTGCCAGGCGCGGTCCCATGCGCTGTCGCCGGCCTCGAGCACCTCGCGCGCGAGCGCGTCGCTGTTGGAGAATACGCCGGTGGCGATCTCGCCGAGCGCGCGCACGATCGCGCCCGTCAGCGTCGCGACATCCACGAGTACCGCGGGCTCGTACTTCTCGGCGTAGGTGAGCGCATCGCAAAGGGCGAGGCGGCCCTCGGAGTCGGTATCGAGGATCTCCACGGTCTGGCCGGACATCGTCGTCACGACGTCGCCCGGCTTCATCGCGTTGCCATCGGGCATGTTCTCCGCGGCCGGGATGACGCCGATCACGTCGAGCGGCAGCTTCATCAACGCGGCCGCGCGCAGAGCGCCGAACACGCTCGCCGCACCGCACTTGTCGAACTTCATCTCCTCCATTTCCGAAGCGGACTTGATGTCGACCCCGCCCGTGTCGAACGTGATTCCCTTGCCAACGAGGACGACCGGACGCGCCGCGCCGGCGCCGCCGCGGTACTCCATGGCGATCAGCTTCGGCGGCTGGCGGCTGCCCCCCGCGACCGCGAGGAAGGCGTTCATGCCGAGCTTCTCGATGTCTCGTTGGTCGAGGATCGTCACCTCGAAACCGTGCTCGCTGCCCAGCGCTCGCGCCTGCTCCGCCAGATAAGTCGGGGTGCAAATGTTCGCGGGCAGGTTGCCGAGATCCTTCGCGAGCGTCATTCCCGCGGCAATCGCCACCGCCCGATCGACGGCAGACCGGGCCACGGATGCCTGCGAGCGGTCCGCGACATGGAAGACGACTTTCTCGAGCGCGTGCTTCCTTTTCCGGGGCTCACTCTTCAGCTCGTCGAAGCGATACATGCCGTCCGCGACGGCAAGCACCGCCTGCTCGATCTTCCACGCGCCGTCGCGGTCGTTCACCGAAAGCTCGTTGACGCAGAGCGTTGCGTCGCCGGCGCCCGTCGTGCACAGCGTCCTCGTCGCCGCGCAAAGCGCCGTGTGATAGCTGCTCTCGACAAATTCCCGCTCGGGACCCAAGCCAACGAGAAGCACGCGCTCGCAAGGCGCGTTCGGAATCCTGGTGAGAAGTAGTGTCGTGCCGATGTCGCCCTCGAGGTCGCCGCGGCTCAGCGCCTCGCTGAGGGCCTGGCCCGATGCGGCATCGAGCTCCATCGCCGACGGCAAAAGCTTGCGACCCTCGTACACGCCGACCACGATGCAGCCGGTGCGCTGCTCCGCGAGGCGTCCTCCGTTTACAAGAAATTCCATGAAGCGGTCATTCGAGTACCTTCGCTGCGCGCTCCGGTGTTCGCGCTCGGGACGGCCGTCGCGCTCACGGCGCAGGACGTTGCGTACCGCCGCCTCTGGTCTCCGCAATGCGGCGCGCGAACACGCCAAGGACTTCGCGGTAGAGCACGTCGCCCATCACCTGATCTTCGTTACCGGCATCGATGTTCGGGTTGCAATTGACCTCGATCAAATAGATGCGGTCCTCGACCTGCTTGAGATCGGCGCCATACAGGCTGCGGCCAACCAGATTGGCGGCGCGCAAGGCCGTGTTGATCACCCGCTCGGGTGCTTCACCGATGGTCATCGCTTCCGTCTTGCCGTCGATCAGCTGCTGGCCGTCGACCACCTTGTTGACCTGCCAGTGACCAGGGGCCATGAAGTACTTGGCGACGAAGAGCGGTCGTCGATCGAAAACGCCGACGCGCCAGTCGAACTCGCTCGGCAGCCATTCCTGTGCAATGAGGAGTTCCGACTTCTCGAAGAAGCGCTCCGTTTCCTTGCGCAGACTGTCTTCGGATTCGATCTTCACCACATCGAGCCCGAAGCCGCTGTCCGGCAGCTTGAGCACGCAGGGCAGCCCCAGCGTCCGAACGATTTCGTCCACGTTGCCGCGGTGCACGATGAGCGTGCGTGGCGTATCGATGCGATGGCGGTTCAGCAATTCCTGCATGAACACCTTGTTTCCGCACTTGAGGATCGACTCGGAATCGTCCACGACCGGCATGCCAAGCGATTCCGCGCTGCGCACGAACTCCTCGATGATGCCCTCGGGGCCCGCGCGGTTGAAGAGCGCGTCGAACTCGGGCAGGCGCTCCAGTGCTTCGGGGCCGATGAGCTCGGCTTGCAATCCAACGAGCGGCGCCGCCTTCAGGAACCGCTGCAGCGCTTCCTCGTTGGAGGGTTTGTGCGGTTCGTTCCGATCCCACAGAATGGCAAGTCGCGGGCCGCCGCGTTTGGCAATCTGCCGCTTCGCGGTAGCGCCTTCCGCGATGAACGACTTGACCGCCTCGAGCAGGAACGCGCGGTTTTGCAGCGGAATGTCCGCAAGGCCTACGGCCTGCAAGTCGTCGAGGCGCCAGCGTCCCTCTGCGTGCGCAAACAGCACGCGCAGCAGCGGGACACCAACCTTCGCGAACAGTTGCTCGGCCAGGGCCGGGTGAGTGGAATGCTTTCCGAGGTAGACGTCGAGCTGGAAGCGCTCGCTTTCGTCGTGATGCAGCGTCTCCTCCACCAGCGGTTGAACTTCGGCCTCGAGCGCCCGGAGATGGGCATCGGACTTGAGGTCCGCGATCGTTTTGACATCCGGGACGGGGTGCTGGCCACGAGCCTCGGCCAGAAGCGACACGTAGTACCCACGTCCCTGGTAACGGCCGGTGCGGCACAGGTTGAGCACACGCACGCTGCCCTCGTTACCGTTCTCGGGTTCCGCCAGGTAGCGGCGCGCCGTGACGATGGTGGCGTCCGCAATCTCGAACCACTCCTGATTCTGATCAGTGATGACGATCGTTTTCATCCAGCGACGTCCCGGCATGCATTCGCCGATTCATACTTCGATCACCAGTCATCGCGCACACGCGGTAGGAGCGAACGGGCGCGTCGCAAGGTTCAAGTAGGAGAGATAGCAAATCGTGTGATCGTTACAGTCCCACTTTCGGACGCGATCGCGCTGCATTGACGGCTGCGCCGCGTGGCATCCTCGCCGGCTGAAGGGACTTTGGCGGGTACGCGCCGAGGTCACAATAGGAACTGAACGCATGTTTGCGTCCGCGTCGGGCCTACGGCTGCGGACGCCGTCGCGACTGATCGGCATCGAATAACGCGAAGGCGGCCGTGCGCGCCTCACCCTGCTCGATGCGCATACCGCGACAATGCAGAACAAACCTCCGCGGGACAGCTCGCCCCGACCTCACCAGGACTGCGCCGCGACGCCGGTGCCGGCGAGTTCGGCCAGTTACTGCCTCTGTCGCGGCCCTCCTCTCCAAACACAGTTCATTTCTACGCCGGGTGGTGTAAGCCGTCCGGCTGCGCGTTTCCCAACGCCTATGCTTCGACGAGGATTACCAACGACTCCGGCAACACGCCGTCATACGCCATCGCCTCGGCAGCGGCCTTGCTTTTCATCGCGGACATCAATGCGTTCATGTCGGGGACGTCCATGAGCACTGCCACGTGCGTCGGGTTCTGCGGGTCAACGAAGGTCCGGATGTTGGTAATGCCGAGAGGCCCGAAGAATTCCTTGCGCTTCGGCGAGGCAAGCCAGTGAGCTTTGTCCTTGACATCATGATGCGCAACAATGGTAGGCATTGTGTTTTCCCAAGGTAGCAGGTCTGTAAGCGCCGCATGCAAACGGCGTCCTCCGGCAAGACGACAGCCAGCATACGCCAAGATGCCGCCAAAGCCGCGTGAACGACTGCTCCTGCCGCCAGCCGGCACTCGCAATCAGTGCTCGGCATTTCCGCGTAGCGCCGCAAAACCGAACGCGGCCACGCCAAGCACAAGCATCGCCATAGCGACCGCGGTCAAAGTCGGTGTCGCTATGGCGCCGGGTTGGACCGGCGAGGGAAGAGGATCGTTGCTGACCGCGACTGCGTAGTCGGCGATGCCGCACAGATTCGTGCCGCGGGCCATGTAGATATACCCCTGCACACCCCACGACGTCCCCCGTGAGTTCTTGACGATCCAATAGCCGCCACCGCCAGTGGTATAGCCCACGATCAGCACCGCCTGCGTTGGGTCGTTGGCGGTGCAAGGCCCGGTGAAGACTCCGCCTTTGTAGTCATCGAACGCCGCACTCGCGTTGACGAGTGCCAGCACCGGACCTCGAGCGACGTAATTCTGGAGCGATATCTCGTCGCCGGGCGGCACCCGTCCCGCACCCGGTATCGTCGTCACCGGCGTGATTGCCCTGCAGACTCCTTGACGAGCGGTATAGGGATAGGACGACGTTTTTGCCAGTCCACCCTTGGCGATGACCGTTCTCAATGCCGCGATCGGACTCCCGCCACTGCACCCCGATTGCGACCCCGTGCAATCGAGCAGTTCCTGCTCGGAGAGAGCGAACAGCTGGCCCGTCCGAATGACGTGACTGGCTTCTACCAGCCCTGTCACCGCGAAGGCCCAGCTCGCGTCGCACGACCCTTCGTTCTTGACCGGCGTCACCGCTCCTTTCGACCGCCAGTCCACGTCCCCGACGTTGCCTGTAAGTGCGGGCAGCACGGTGAGCCTGTCGTAGTCTGTTGTGAAGACCGTGGCGCGAGCAGCGCCGACTGCAGCTCCGGCAAGCAGTACGGCGGCGATGACGAGGCGAAGGATCACGCAGCAACGCGGGCAGGTAGACCGGTCATGCCGCGGCATATTATCGCGAAACGTCCAGCAACCGGCGTTGCTCGCTTCCTGTTGGGAAGACCGTCGGGCGGCCCCGTTCCAACAGACAACATACTTTTCAATCAATGACGGCCAAATCCCCCCAACGCCTACGGCCGAAGCTGATTTCGTTCGACGTGTTCGGCACGCTGATCAGCGTTCGCGAAAGCTCCTATGGTGCCTTCGAGCGCATTCTGTGCGACGCCGGCGGAGAACGCGTCGACGTGAAGGCGTTCTGGGAGTATTGGGAGCAGCGGAACATCGCTCATTATTGGGAGCCGTATCGGACTTATCGCGAGATTTGCGAGCTCTCGCTGGAGGAATCCTTCGCACACTTCGGCGTCGCTGGCGATTGCCGCCTCATCGACCGCTATTTCGACAGCTTTCCGCGCTTCTTTCTCTACGACGACGTCGTGCGCACGCTGGATCGACTGTCGCGCCGCTACCGGCTGGCCGTCGTGTCCAATATCGATGATGATCTTCTGGCGCTGACGCCGCTCACGCGTGAATTCGATCTCGTGTGCACGGCGCAACGCGCGCGCGGCTACAAGCCCGACGGCACACTGTTCCGACACCTGATCGATCGTGCGGGCTGCTCCAGGGACGACATCCTGCATGCAGGACAGTCGCAATTCACCGATCTGGTCGGTGGCAAGCCACTTGGGTTGACCATCGCCTGGATCAACCGGCGCCAGATCGCGCTGGACGGCGCAGTTCCGCGCCCGGACTACGTTTTTCCCGACATTCAATCTTTCAGCGAATTCGTACAGTGACCCGACAGCGGGTTCCCCAGATCAGCTGGAATGCAGACGTGCAGCGCCGAGATTGAAACGCAAGCGCGTCTTGATGAGCATTGAACCGCATCGAGTAACGACGGACTCGCTCGTGCAGCCCGTCGCACTCTCGCGATTGGGAACGCTTGCACCTGACTCGCCGGTTATGCGCTTCCTGCGCGATGCTGCGAATAGAAGAATCGGACCATTTCCGCTGATGCGTCGGGTCCGGTTGGGTCGGTGAACGAGCCGCCGGGGCTTCCTCCGGACCATGCGTGGCCCGCGCCATGCAGTATCCAGTGCTCGATGACCGGCCGACGCGTGCCGTCGGAGAGCATGGCACGCGTATAGGCGCGACCATTCGGGCTCGTACCTCGATAAACGGTGGACGTCAGGGCTGAGTCATCCGAATTGGCAGCGCGTGCCTGTTCGACGATGGCATCCGCATTCGACGCGTTTACGGTCACATCGTGATCGCCGTGGAAGATGATCGTTGGAATGGCAGGTCCGGGTTCGGAACGTGGGGCGAAGTCTGCACGACGCGACAAGGACGTTTGACCTGGCGCGCCACCTTTCATCGCTGCGAAGGCCGAAGGCACGTCGTGGGCGCACGCGTAAGGCAGACCCGAATGCACGCCAAGGGCGGCATAAAGCTCCGGATACGTCGCTGCAAGCACGACCGCCATGGCTGCGCCTGCGGACAAACCTGCAACGAAGATCCGCCGTTGATCGATGCGATAGGCGCCCGCGACTTCACGCGTGATGCCTGCTATGAGCGCAGGCTCGCCGCGATCGCGGGACTGATCCTCCGTGCGGAACCAATTCCAGCACTTCGATCCGTTCGCATGAGCTTCCTGCGCAGGATAGGCCACGACGAAGCCGTGTTGGTCGGCAAGCGCGTTCATGCGCGTGCCGGCCGCGAAATCTTCCGGATCCTGAGTGCAGCCGTGGAGCATTACGATCAGCGGCACGGGCTCCTCGGACGTGCGGCCATAGCTCGCCGGCACGTAGAGCTTATAGGTGCGCGCACCCACCTCGGAGCTGAACGAGCGCGTGACGAATTCGCCAGGACGTGCCGGTTCGTCGGGGGCCGGGAGACCGCTCGGTGTGTCATCGGGCGTGCGCGATTCCGGCGCGGTGATGTCGACAGCAGCGCCGTCGAGGGTGACAGGACGCGCAAAGTCCGCGGGCGCTTGCACGCCCACGCCGGCATTTGCGAGCGCCCGCTCGATTGTCTGCGTCACAAAACTTGCCACGCCGGAGCGCGTGTTGAGACCCGAGGATGCAAGTGCCGCCGCGATCGTGTGCGTAATTCCTCGCACGTCGACGGGAAGCGTCGCCGGCAATGCGGCGATGGGACGGGCTTGCTCGAGGTAGCCATGGAACAGATCGTGGAATTTCTTCAAGATTGTTTCTTTCGGTTGGCAACGTGGGACTTCAATGGATCCGATCGGCCAGTGCGCTACGCACCGGCAGACTGGCGTGAAAGGCGCCGAGCACCTCGACCGATTCGATCGTCGCGCGCGCGAGCTCGGGTGTTACGTCGTTTGCGATGCGGGCAAGACCGAGCACGTGAATGTGAAGCTTCCGCCCCGCCGCGAGCGCCCGTTCGAGGTCCACCCGATCGATGTGCAGCAGGCCGAGCACGAGGTCGCGGCGGGCCACGGTGCGCTTGACCGCATCGGCGTGCACGGAGAGTTGATTGCGAATGGCCGTCCGGATCAGGTCCGTGCGGTTTGAATAGAAACCCTCGCGGACGAGAAGGTCGATTTGGCCGAGGTCGACAACACCAAGGTTGATCGTGAGCTTCTCGCTTTCGCCGATCCGGACACGTGGGTCGGCGGTGTTATCAGCCATCTGCTTACCATCCATGGACCATCCTCTTGGATGGTCACTTTGCCACACGCAAACGCGTTTGGCAAGCACCGTGGATGACACTCGCTACCGCCGAGCGTCGAGCAGTCGATCTTCAACAGGGCATGAAAGAGCGGAGGAACAGCAGTGGCAGTTTTGCGCGTCGCCGCTCCTCGCAACCACTTCTGTGTCGCTACCGTCGTGCAATCTCGAGGATTAACCCTCGGGTCCGGTTCGCGTCTGGCCCAAATCCGATCGCGAAGGTATTTCTTCCGCTCCATCTTCGTTTTCCCACTCGTGAAGTGGGGCCTTGCGTTGTTTTTCTCCGGCGCCGTTGCGCCGCAGCCATGCGCCGAGGGGGGTGCCGCGCGCAGCGGATAGCGTCCAGCGGTGTTGAGTGACCATGGCTGCCTCGGTTCGGTAAACGGGCAGTCTGCCGGGCTTGCCATCTTCGGTCGGTGCGCTGGCGCGCATATCCGCGTTCGAGGAGATCAAGGCGTGGATGTCGCGAACACGCGCACTCAGCAGCCGCGTCGATTGCGCATCGGTTTACGGCGATGCGGGCGCGAAAGGCCAGACACACCCGTCAGTGCGGACTCGAACGCGCCGTTGACTTTTGGTGTGCAGTTGCCGGAAGTCGAGCCGGCGACAGCGATGCGTAGCTGCGCAGCTCCCGAGCGAACTTCTGCAATTCATCGATGCCGCTGGCCTCGGCCCGCTGGCACCAATCCTGAAGCTGCTCGACGAGCTGGTGTCGCGTGGCCACCGACCGGCCCCATACCGCCGCCAGCTGGGAGCGCATCGTATACATCGTCTGCAACGCGCGCACCTTCTGCAGGGTCGCGGCGATTTTCATGCGCTCGGTTTCGCGAAGAACCTTCTCGTCGCGATAGAGCCACGGCTTCAAGGTCAGCAGCGCACGCGCGTCATGCGGCGCAAACCGACGCAGCTTGCCGAGCTCCCTTGCATAAGCGCGCTTCAGCGACCTGCCGTACTTGGCGAGCACGTCGTAGCGGAAGTCGATGATGATTTGCAGCGTATCGAGGTCGATTGCCGGCTTCGGTGCGGTGAAATGCGGAGTCGCCACGACGTGCTTGACGCGGGCGAGTCCGCACGTTTCCAGAGCGCGGATGTACAGCCAACCGCTGTCGATCTCGTACCACTTGTTCGACAGCTTGGCCGATGTCGGGTAGGCATGGTGGTTGTTGTGCAGCTCCTCCCCGCCGATGAGCAGGCCGATGGGCACGATGTTGGTGCTCACGTCAGGCGTGGACCAGTTGCGGTATCCCCAGTAATGACCAACGCCATTGATCACACCGGCCGCCCAAAACGGTATCCACACCATCTGGAGTGCGAAGATCAGCGCGCCGGGGACCATACCGAAGAGAATGAGTTCGACGACGCCCATGAGCGTCAACCCGAGAAGCGGGAGGCGGGAAAAAACGTTGCGATCGAGCCAGTCGTCTGGCGTCCCAGCGCCGTAACGCTCGACGGTTTCGCGCCGGTTCGCCTCCTTGACGTACAGAAACACGCCGCGCCGCAAGACACGGTTGCTGCCGAAAACGCGTGGACTATGCGGATCTTCCGCGGTTTCGCATTTCGCGTGATGCTTCCGGTGAACGGCGACCCATTCGTTGGTCACCATGCCGGTCGTCATCCACAGCCACAGCCGGAAAAAATGGCTGGCGGCCGGATGCAGCTCGAGAGCGCGATGTGCCTGGTGCCGGTGCAAATACACCGTGACCGCGGCGATCGTGATGTGAGTGAGGCCAAGCGCCGCGATGGCGTTACCCCACCAGGGAAGCCCGAATACGCCGGAAAAAATCACCAATCATGTCCTCCCGCCATCGTTCGTCAGCATGACGTCGTCGCGCGGGGATATCTGTGCGCTCGAGCGGATACCCATGTCGCTTGGCGAGATGCTTTACGAACCGGGGGGCCGTTTGCGGCATGTGTATTTTCCGACCACCTCGATTGTTTCTCTGCTCTACGTCATGGAGGATGGCGCGTCCGCGGAAATCGCCGTCGTAGGCAACGAAGGCATGCTCGCCATATCGCTGTTCATGGGCGGCGAGACCACGCCGAGCCACGCGGCGGTGCAAAGCGCTGGCTACGGCGTCCGGCTCAAGGCGCAGGTGCTGAAACAGGAATTCGCGCGCTTCGGTCCCATGATGCATCTGCTGCGCCGCTACACGCAGGCGCTGATCACGCAGACCGCGGTGTGCAATCGGCATCATTCCGTCGACCAGCAGTTGTGCCGATGGCTGCTGCTGAGCCTTGACCGGTTGTCTACGAACGAATTGTCCATGACGCAGGAGCTGATCGCGAACATGCTGGGCGTTCGCCGCGAAGGTATTACCGAGGCGGCCGGCAAGCTGCAGGACGTCGGTTTGATCAGGTACCGCCGCGGCCGGATCACCGTGCTCGATCGTCCCGGTCTCGAGGCACGGTCCTGCGAGTGCTATCAAACGGTCAAGAAAGAATTCGATCGTCTCCTGCCCTACGTGAGCAAGTAGCACCCTGACGCTTCTGCGCGCCACCTCGCAGCAACTCGTTATCTTTTTGGCCGTGCCTCGCGACAAGTCGTTTTGTGCGCCAGCGCACAGACCGGTCGGCTAGCTTGCGTAATTCTTGCCGATGGCAGAAGTGCAGCTCGCGTGCCGCTTTTCCGGACCGAAGACCCTCCTCTTTCCGGACCCGTGCGTGGCAGGCAAAGGCCGCACGGAGGATGCGTCATGGAGATCGTGGAGCGGAGAGAACCGAGTGTTGCACGAATTCCTTGCGGCCCATCGGGCCAATTTGATCGACCGCCGCAGGTCGAAGGTCGCGCGAAGGCCGTCGCCAACGGCGACCGACGCCGATCTCGAGCACGGTGTACCGCTCTTCCTCGACCAGCTCATCAAAACATTGCGCGTGGAGGAGACGTCGGAGCCCATGCGAAGCCGAAAAGTGTCAGGTCCCTCAGGCGGTGGGACGTCGGTGTCGATTCGACAACGCGATCGCCGACGCCGTTACGGAATCGATCGCTCCCTCGCCAACGTGCGCGTAACGGCCGGACTTCCGGCGCGACACCAACTGATCTCAGTTGCCAGCCTCGTCGCTGACGTCAAAAGCGCCGCCTCACTCGAAGCACAAGACCGGGGATGCGAACTGACGGTCTCCTTCGTCGATCCGTCGCTGACGGTCGATTGCCGAGCCCGACATGCTGGTCGCAGCGGTCGGGAACCTGCTGCAGAACGCGTTCAAGGTCACGAAGCACCGAACCAGCGTTGCCCTGAACGCCTATGGCGTCGCCGATCGCATCCGCATCGACGTCGAGGATTGCTGCGGCGGCCTTCGGCCGGGGGGTGCGGATCGAATGTTCCTGCTGTTCAAGCAATGCGGCGGGGACGGGTCCGGTCTCGGGCTCGGATTGGCGATCTGTCGGCGCAGCGTCCAAGCGAACAACGGCGTCCTCAGCGTCCGCGATGTGCCCGGCGTGGGCTGTGTCTTCACGATCGACCTGCCGCGGCACTCACTTCCCCAAACATGCTTCGGCACCGACTGCCTGAGAGCAGGGGTCGTTCTGCTTTTCTCGCTCGATCAAAAGGAGCACACGATGTCTCACCAACCTCCCAAGCAAAACAAGAAGAAAGCTCAGCACACAGCCAAGGAGAAGAAGTCGATCAAGCAGCAAAAGAAACACGCAAGCGAACACGTACCGTTCATCAAGCAATAGGTGCGGGTGACCGACCGCCAGTGTGAACGAAGGGCGGATGAAACCTGGCGAACCGACGGTGACGGACGTCGTCGCGTCCTCTTTGCCGTCGAATCGCCGCCTTCGCCTCCTGGCCCGGTGCTGCAAGCGCCGATCAACGTGCGCAGCACCTCGCTCGCAGTGCCGGCACTTCTCCCCGTCATTGGATTCTTGTTCGTCGCGCGTGCCGTGCTCGTACCGATCACCGTTCGCGGTGCTCGCAAGCTACGGTTGATGCCGATCGTCGACTGGTTAATAGGACAGCACGCCTGCCCCAGGCGCTCGGGGCGGCTCCCCTCACGTGTGCGAACGCATCGAGGATCTCCGACCGGTCAGTGAATTTCTTGGTTACGGGCCGCGGCAGGCCTAGCGACGAGCCATCACCATCGACTTGCCGCCGCACTTCCTAGCGTAGGCGTGCCGCCGGCGCTTCGTGCGCCACACGCGTGACGGCGCCGTTGCACGGCCTTACCGGATTGTCGGCACGCGATGCAATGCCAGGCCACCGTCATGACCTTGGACATCCAACATTCGCAATCGAATTCTTTCGATGGCCCTCGAGGGAGACAGGCCCACCGGACAAACCTCGGTGCAGTTCATGATCGTGCGACAGCGGAATAGCCGGTAGGGATCGCTGTTCAAGTCCTCGAGACGTTCCCGCGTAGCGCGATCGCGGCTGTCACTGATGAAGCGGTATGCCTGGATCAGTCCGGCCGGACCAACGAACCTCTTCGGGTTCCACCACGACGAAGGGCATTGGCTGGTACAACAGCCGCACATGATGCATTCGTATGAGCCATCCAGCTTGTCACGCTCTGCCGGCGACTGCAGCCGCTCCTTTTCGGGCGGAAGTTCGTCGTTGACGAGATACGGCTTGATCGAGTCGTACTGTTTCCAGAACCGGGTCATGTCGACCACCAGGTCGCGAATGACCGGAAAGCTCGGCAAGGGCCGCAACACTACCGGTTCCCGCAGCTCACGAACCCGGGTGACGCACGCCAATCCGTTGCGACCATTGATATTGATCCCGTCCGAGCCGCATACGCCTTCGCGGCACGATTTACGGATCGTAAGCGAATCGTCCTGCGTATCCCTGATGCGCAAGATGATTTCGAGCAGCATGCGGTCGGTCGGCGCAACGTCGACATGGAAATCCTGCATGTAGGGCTTTTTGTCCCGCTCGGGGTTGTAGCGGAAGATCGAAAAATGCAAGGAGGACCTCCGGCAGCGATGGCGTGATCGGAACCGCGATTAGCCGCGCGCCATCCACAAGATTCGCATCATCCATACGCCCGTTGCCGCCAGGCTGAAGCCCAGCAGCGCGAGAACGCAAACGCGAAGCGCGGTCGCGTGAACGTAGTCCATGACCACATCGCGAAGACCCACCCAGGCATGCGCCAGCAACGCGGCGAAGAAGACGGTCGTGATGATGCGCACACCGTAGCTCGTCATCCATGCGTGCCACGCGGGATAGGAATGCGGCGGATCGACGGTGAAATGCGCCAGCAAGAATACGATGAACAGGAGCATGTAGATGGCGCTTGCTCGCTGCACGAGCCAGGCGCGCAAACCCGTGGCGGCGATTCTCACAGCCATGCAGCGGCAGCGAACAGCGCGATTGCCGCGCCGCCGAAGTTCACGATCCACGCGCTGCGGCGCGCGATAGGCAACCGCGAGCCGATGTCGATGTCGCTCAGCAGGTGACGGATTCCCGCCAGCAGATGATGGGCGAGCACCCAGACAAAAAGGACCGCGGTGACTCGGAACGCAACGTTGTCGAAGAGACGAGTGACTCGCGCGTAGGATTGCGGGCCCTCGAGAGATAGGTCGAGAAGATAAATCCCGAATGGAACGCCGAGCGCCAGGAAGAATCCTGTCACCCGGTGAGTAATGGAAGTGAGCGCACCCACCGGCATCTGGATTTGCACCAGATCGAGGAATACAGGCCGTGGGCTTCCTGTCGCTGCCACGTCACGAACGCGCGTGCGTGCTACCGCTTTCGTCCGATGCATTCAAAGCTCGCCGCGTCGTTCGTCAGCCGTGGTTCAAGCGCCACGCATGGTCTGCAAAGCAGGTGGTACCCATGCCGCAACGAATCCAGCCGCTGCTCGCGGGCCGGATCAGTCCGGTTGCGGCGGTTGGGTGATTTCCGTACCGGCCCCTCGAGCAAAGGCGACAGCGCGTCGTTCATACGCCGGTCTTTTTCAGCGCCGCGCCCTTGTGCATCGCGACGTGGTCGGTCTTGTCGCTCTTGATTTCATACTGCGGATCATCCGGGGTCGCGTGATGCGTGTATCCCTTGTAGTCGGCATCGCGGGTGTGAATCTTGATGATCCTGCCGCTCACGTGGCCCGCCTCCGAGTTCCATGTTACGTGATCGCCAACCTTGAATTTAGTTGCCATGACGTGTAGCCCCCGGTTGTCGCGGTTCGTGCGAGTCGCCGTGTTGCGCCGCGCCGGGTACCTCGAGTCGGACCGGCTCGGCACAGGTCGCGATCAGCAACGCATCGTATGCAACGCGGCTGCCGTCCACGAGTTGCAGAGACCGGGCCTTGGTGTCGAGTCTGGCTACGGATACACCAAGCTTCACGTCGATGCCGTGCTCAAGCTAGAACGCCGGTGGCAGCAGCGGGTTCGACGCTGCGTCCGCGGTACCCGCAAGGAAACCCTTGGAAAGTTGGGTCGATCACACGGACCTGATGCATCCGCGCTCAACAGCGTGATGCGGCCGGAATAGCGCTCGCGCCGGAGCGTTTCGGCCGCGGCGTTGCCTGCCGCACCCCCACCCAAGATCACCACCACTTGCGGTGTTCCCGCGACCGGCGCAAACGGCTTCCGTTCCGCACGAGCAAGCTTTTCGCGAACATAAACGTTGTCATCAACTTGCTCGACGCGCCAGCAAGAGACCGGATCCAGGGCCGGCGGCCGGAGCGGCCCACCCGTGTGCAGGCTGAAACAGGCATGATGATGCCACGGGCAACGGACCGTATCGCCGATCAGCAGCCCTTCAGCCAGCGGCGCGCCGTAATGCGTGCAAATCGCGCCGATTGCAAACAGTTCATCGCCACGTCGCGCGAGCAACACCGATTCGCCATGCGCGTGTCCCGGCAGCATCGCGCCGTCGGCGATGTTCCTGAGCGAAACGCCCTTGGTGAAGTCAGGCCCTTCGAGGGCTTGAGCGCGTCGTTCATTCTCGTCCTTCGACACCTACGCCGTAGACGTGCACCATCTGGCCTCCAAGCCAGCCTGATACAAAGATGAGCGCTACGCCGATAATCGACAGCAGAACGGGCACACTCAAGCCCGTGCCCATACCGCCCGGACCGCTGGCACGCAACCAGATGTTGATCGCATAGAGCACGACCGCGGTCAGATTGATCGCCATGTGGGTCAGCGCGATTTTCTTGACTGGCGGCGCGCCTCCTTTGTAATAGAGCAAGTCGATGAATCCCGGTACGGCCGCGCAGAGGGCCCCAATCAGGCCGCCCACCATGCTGTAGAACGCGACCGTGGTCCACGCGTCCGACGAGCCGCCTGCCAAACGGATCAAATCGCAGGCTAGCGAAAAAATCCACAGGCCGATCGGAAAGACGATCAGCATCGGGTGGATCGGATGCTTGGATATGCTGGCGGGCGTGCGCATGAGGTGACCTCCTTTAGATTGTCTTCGAGAGTCTCCACGGTCAGTGGTGACGCTCTGGTTGACCTTGCGGTTTCGAACGTAGTCTCCGTTCGGCCGGTGCGCGCCTACTTGCTTCGCGTCAACGCCTTTCCGGAGTGGACAACGATCGCCGGCTCACGCGGGTGATGGTCGTGCTGTTCAATCGAGTACATGGTGTTGTCGGCGTTGGTCTGTTTCTTGTGGACACTCTTTACAGTGCCGTGGCCTATGGCGCTGCGATAGTGCCAGGTCACTTTCGTACCCGCTGGAATCGTCTTGAACGTAGCTTCCCTCGTTGCAGTCATCATGCTTCTCCTGGCCTGGTTGGCAAATTCGCATGATCAGATTGGCACGCGGTAGCCAAAGAATTCGTGATCCTCGTTGTAGCCACCTTCACCGGCGCCAAGGTCGGCATAGTGGTGCACGAGTTCGATGGCCGCGATCCATTTGACCATTTTGAAGCCGACCTCGTTCTCGCAGCGCAGCCGCAGCGGCGCCCCATGCAACACGCTGACGGGCGCTCCGTTCATCTCGTAGGCGAGGATCGTCAATTCGTGGCGCATGTTGGACAAGCTGTGCGTATCGTAGTAACGGCCGCCGTCGCCGCCATCCGCCAATGAGTAGAGCACGACGTAACGGGCATCGACCGTCGGCTTCACAAGGTCGAGGATGTGACGCATTGGAACCCCGCCCCATTTGGCGACGCCGGACCATCCCTGAATGCAGAAATGCGTGGTGATCTGCTCCTGCTTCGGCATCGCCTTGAGTTCGGCGTATGAGAACTCCATGGCGTTTTCGACCAGGCCGCCGACTCTCAGCCGGTAGTCGGCAAAGTTGGTTTTCACCAGCGTATCGAATTCCGTCGAATTCGGCATCGTGCCGTTGGGCCAGAAGTGCGGCGAGATGTCTTTCTCGGTGAGCTGGCTCATCGGGTCCCATGACTGCGTCGCGCTGCCGAACGGCCGCGACATCACTTCTCCAACCCGTTGCACCAGCCGCGCATGGCGCAACGTGAACGGCGACGCCCACCACCAGGCCATCGCGACCGCCACCATCGCGACAACGAAGATCCAAAGGCCGCTCCAGGACGCGTCATTGACTCCCGCCCACATCATGTTCAGGTTGACGCGTGCATCGGTGATGAATACCAGCGTGCCGTGCGCAAGGATGAAGAGCAGAAACCACCACAGCGCGATGAAGTGGATCGAACGCGCCATCTGGCGATTCAATGCCCGGCCGAACCAGCCCAGCCGGTTCGAGATCGCGGGGCTTTGCATCAGGCCGGTCACGATCGACGTCGGCGGGGCGATGAAGACGGTGATGAAGTAGACGAGTTGCTGCAGGCCGTTGTAGCGTGTCCAGCTTTGATCGACCGGGAAGGTCAGCGAAAGGTACTGGATCGCGGTGGAGACCGCGTTCGGAAACACGCTCCAGGTCGTCGGCACGAGCCGCAGCCACTGGCCAGTCGTGAACAGCAGCACGTAGAACGCGATGCCGTTGATCATCCATAGCAGGGTGATCGAGAAGTGCCACCAGCGCGCCAAGCCGATCGAATGGCGGATGCCGGGGATGCCCAGCCAGGACGGGATCGTCACCGAGTCGTCCTTCGCCGTCCAGATCCGTCCGGTCGGCACCGCCTTCTGGAAGCGAAACCATTCGGTGCCCGGCGTGCAGTCGCGCTTCCAGTAGAGGCGCGGGTGGTCGGCGAGGATCTGCACACCGGCGCGAATGATGAAGGCCATGAAGAAGAAGTTGAGAAAGTGCAGCCACCTCAGCCAGCCCGGGAAGCCGGCGGTGACGGCGACTGATGGCGGGATGCCCGGGTAGCGCGAGATAAAGTCGTGCACCGCGGGCAATTGCCGCAGCCCCTGCGCAACGGCTACGCCGATCACCAACAGCACGAAAACCAGCGGCAACGCCCACAGCGCATTGACCCAGTGCCGGCCGAAGCGAACCCTCGGTGCCACGCCGTCCTGCGGCGGCAACCAGTCATTCAGCTCGACACGATCATCGGCGGTGGAAAGGCGCATCGCCAGGGGATCGTGTGGCGAGGACGTATCGGGGGAGCTGCTCATTTGCGCTTGATGCCGGCAAGCAGACTCATTGCGATTCGCAGGCGGAGGAACACGGCGGGCATTTCCGATTCAAGGCGGACACGTCATGCAGCCGGCGTCCCGTTCAATGCAATCGGCAGAGTTAGTTGAGAATGACTTTGTCCTTGGTTCGCCAAGGCAGTTGATACCCTGGCGCAAGAAATAGCCGCTGCAATGAGCGACACCGAGATACCGCGGTTCGTCGCCGGCACGCATCGCCGCCGAATTTTCGGGCGTCGACTCGCTTCGGAATGGCGAACCGACGTGCCGGCCTGATCCTGAACCAGTGATACGGAGCAAGCAGTACTCGGTGCTCCGTACCTTCGGTCGGTCAAACCGAACTATCGCATGAGCGAAGTTTGTTGACCGGGTGTGGAACTCCTCAGTAACGCGAAGCTGCCGAACGACAGGCGAAGGCGATATGGGCTTCCGTCACGCAATGCAAGATGCAAAATACGGCATGGCTCATGATCCGTACAGGCAACGTCCCGGCGTTCGGTTATCTGCCTCGACGGCGTCCGAGGTGCTCGCGTACCTGTTGTCCAAAAAATGATTTCGGGATGCGGCGTCAGCGGAGGGCGCGGCGCGGCTCGTCACCGCCGGGTTATGCGGGAGCGAGTAGTGAAGCGCAAGCCTTGGCCACCGCTGACTGTTGGTCGGTCGCTTTCGACCCACGCGTCGCGGCCCAGCCGCCCTTCTCGATGAAATCACCCTGCGACCACGAGTCGACCTTCTTGAGTGCCGCGAGATTCGCAGCGGCGTCGGAGGCACCCTGGAAGCGTTCAACGCACACGGGTGCGAGAGCAGCCACGACGGCAGCGTTGGCGCGTTGTGTCGCATCCGCTTCAGCCGTACCGCCCGTAACCCACCCACCCCACGAGAAACCGATGATCGCCGCAGCGATCGCTCCACCGACCGCGCCCCATAGGGCCGGCTTCGTTTCGACTGGAATCTTCATAACCCATGCCTCTTCAAGATGTTCGAATGAGAGCCGGCTGAAGCAATTGATACTGCATCGCCAATTCGGCAGAAACTCGTCTTCGGCCGTGAATAAGGTGATGACTCCTCATTCGCTTTGACCAATACGCGAAGTTGCTGATGGTGTATGTGCGCTGTCGCACACACTCGGCCCCGCGTGCAGCGAATCTGATTGCGCTTCTGTAGCCAACTTGCAGCCTTCGTGATGCCGACGCGGCGAACGCCGAGCATCGCGGCCAAGAATTCCTGGGTAATATGGAAGGTGTTCGCCCAGCGCTCGATCCTGGGTCATCAGGAGCCACCGGGCCAGACGCGCTTCGATCACGTGGAACCCGTGCAGCCAGCCATCTGTGCGAGCTGGCTCGCATGGACGAACCGGGTAACAGCCGATCTCGTTGCAACGCCCGACTGCGTGCGAGTACGCGGCGAAACGACGCGGCACTGATGCATAGCGCGGGTCCCGCACCCGGACAACCACGCGCACGGGCGACCTGTCGACCCCGAGCGCGAACATAATTCCGAACATTCCTTCGCTTCCAATCAGCCCGACCGCGAGAGCAGTGTCGTGGATCGGCATGATGAGCGCGATGAAGCCGTTGAGCGGGAAATAGACGCGGTAAAGCCTCTCTTCGAGGTTGTAGAGCACGTCGGCAATCCGCAGCTCTACGCTGTCGAACTTGGCGAGCATTCGCCGCCGATCGGGGTCGGCAGCGCGTCGAGCAAACGATTGACTGGAGAGGCGCTTCCGTTCGCCTTGATCGATGTTTTCAGGTGGTCGCGGGGACGCTTGATCCGCTCCGTCGGCACGCCCAGTGAACGATGCGGGTGTCGGCAGCGTGCCGTCACGAGATTTCGGCATCTGTGCGCTACCACGCACTCGACCTCGCCCGGTCTGCGAGTTTCGGTCTCGTCGAACGTCTGACGCCCGATTGGGTGTCCGGACTACGCTGCGGCTCTCGCACACGCCGTACAGTGGCGGTCGGTTTGACGTCGCCTCCTGCGGGGTCACCACTAGCTGGAGAAAAGCGATGGCAAATTCCACCGACGACAGAATGGTCACGGGACTTTTCAACGACCGTGAGAGCGCTGAGAACGCGTACAACTCGGTTGCAGCCCGCGGTTATGGCAAGGACGACATCAATCTCGTGATGTCAGACGAAACGCGGAACACCCATTTCGGCGCAGAGAACAGCACCAAGACGGAACTCGGAACGAAAGCCGCAGAAGGTGCCGGCGTTGGTGGTGCCATCGGCGGAACGCTTGGAGCAATCGCCGCGGCGGTTGCGGCAGTCGGGACGTCCATCGCGATTCCGGGGCTCGGCCTCGTGATCGCGGGACCGCTGGCCGCCGCGATCGCTGGCGCGGGTGCGGGCGGCGCGGCGGGTGGCCTCGTCGGCGCTCTGATCGGCTGGGGAATTCCCGAGGAACGCGTCAAGCGCTACGAGTCCGGCATCAAGAGCGGCGGCATCCTGATGGGTGTCAAGGCGCGCTCCAGCGACGATGCTAAGTACTTCCAGGATGAATGGAAGCGGAGCAACGGTACGGAAATCTACGCCTGAGCATTCGTAAACTCAGGTACACCGACGCGGGTTCCGCCCAGCCGTGGCGGATCCGCGGCGGCCCTTGAATAATCGGCTCGGGCTAACGCCGCGACGCCGCCTCGATTTGCTTATAACGAAGGGAAACACATGTCCACTAGTCCATCGAAGTCTTCGGACTCGAAGACGCGCAACAATGAAACCGATGCGATCGCGCTGCTGACGGCTGACCATAAGACGGTTAAGGCGCTGTTCAAGCAGTTCGAGCAATTGAAGGAGCATGACGACGCCGGCGAGCAAAAGGCCCGGCTCGTCCAGCAGATCTGCAATGAATTGACGGTGCACGCGCAAGTCGAGGAAGAACTTTTCTATCCGGCCGTGCGCGACGCCATCGACGATGACGACTTGATGGACGAAGCGGACATCGAGCATGCGAGCGCCAAGGAGCTCATCGCTCAGCTCGAGGAGCTCGCGCCCGGAGACGACCATTACGATGCGCGCGTCACCGTTCTGGGCGAGTACATCGATCATCATGTGAAGGAAGAAGAAGGCGAGATGTTCGAAAAGGCGCGAAAGGCCGATGTGGATACGGCCGCGCTCGGAGAGCAGATTGTCGAACGCAAAGAGGAGCTGAAGGCGGACCTCGGCGTCGCGGAAGACGATGAAGCCGCTGCGCTACCGCGAAGCGCGTCGAAAAAGTCGGGGGAAAAACAGTCGGCAGAAAAACGCAAATGACCAATCCTTGGCTCAAAAAGAATCCGTGGCTCAGCATGTGGTTGAGCGGCGCCAACGCGGCACTGGGTTCGACGCGCGGTCACGCAACGGCGGAAGCGAAGCGCCAGGCCGGTGCAATGACGTCCAACGCCGTTTCACAGGGCATGCGGTTCTGGGCCTCCGTCATTGCGCCCCCAAAACGCAAGAGATCCCGAAAGTAAGGGCGCGACTTCCTGAGCGAGGCGCGGCAAGCCACGACGGGCGAAGGCGCGCGCGGCGGGAGGGAACGCAAGGACCATGCGCCGTTACTGCGCATGCGCATCAGCGAGCTCGCGCTCAATCGCCCGCGCTTCGGTTATCTGCATGGACAAACTAGGTTTCGGCGACTGAGACCGATGGCACCAAAAGGCCTGATACCTATGCACACGCGTGTACGGCGCCGCCGCCGTGCGCGTTGTGGCGGAGCTCACCAACGTCCGCTTCTGGCCGATTGCTGCGCCTTCGCGCTGCTTAGCTCGACTCGTGCAGTAAATCACTAAACATCTGTCGATCGAAGCAAAGTGTTGCGTCGTACACCGTACGACGAGCATGCGCGACGAAGATGGTTGCAAGCCAGAAGCAAAAAGAGCTTACGGTTCGACGTAAGCCCCTGATGCAGATCGGAGTTGCGGGGGCACGCAACGTGTTTTAGCAACATCAGAGAATCAAGGGCTTAGCGTGCCGATATCCGTCAGACTCGGCGACCGCATGGCGCGCAGACGTCCGATCAAGGACAACCTCCGTGGACAATCGAAGTCAGGTCAGGACGTTTGTTAAGCGGCCTACGGGCTGCAATGATCGCCAGTTGATACACGGCGCATGCCGGTCGATTGGAGCGGTATGTGCGTCGAGCCGACTCGTCTTGCCCGGATGGTAGACGAGGTCGAAGCCGACAGACTTCGCGACTCGGGCGTGCTTTGCCCGCGCTTTCTTGTTCGAAAGAGCGTGTTTATCGCGGATACCCTAGTTCGTTAGTCGCCGCCTCGCTAATAGACCTCTGCCCAGTCATCCTCGCGATGCACGAGCTTCGTAAGGATACGATCGAGCGCCTGCACCTCTTCTTCGTTTAGCACCGAGATCATCTTCGCCTGCCGCGCCTCGAATTGCGGCAGTATTTCCTGATATAGCTTGCGTCCGATGGCGGTTAACGCCAGCACCGCGCGGCGATTATCGTGGACATCGACGTCGCGACGGATGCGCCTTTCGGCTAGCAGTTCATTTACCGCGCGCGAAAGGGAATTCTTCGGAATCCCCGTGAGCAGCCCGATCTCCGTGGCGCTCATACGCTCGAGATGTGCGAGACAGAACATGGTCGCGAACTTCGGCCTTCGGATGTTATAGCGCTCCTCGAGCAGCGAGTAGACCGGGCCGCTAAAGTAGTTCGATAGGTATCCGATTCGGTAGCCGAAGGGAATACGATTGTCAGCGAGGAGCACCGGGAGCAGCTCGACGAACGAGCGACCGACGCCATTGCGCATGGCATCTGAACGCCTAAGACGAAGCGAGCGGACCATAACTGGTACCCACCGTTGACAAACGTCCCGAATGGAACTAGTTTCGTACCGTTCGGACCGAATAGCAACCCCTAAACGTTGCACTCCTCTAGGAGAAGCGCGTGAAGAAGCTGATCATCGAGTGCCGCGTGAACGAGTACAACACGCGCGAGCGCAATCGCAACGTTCCCTGGAGCACGGAAGAGATCGCGCGCGATGCAAAGTCGTGCCGGGATGCGGGCGCAGCCATCGTCCACTTCCACGGGCGCAAGCACGACGGATCGCCAGAGCACGCATACGAGCCGTATCGCGACACAGTTCTCGCGATCCGTGGCCGATCCGACATCCTCATCCACCCTACTTTGGGCTACGTGACGTTGGACGCGTCGGCCGAGGAGCGACTCGGGAACATGCGCCGAATGGTCGAGGACGGATGCGCGCCCGACATCGCGCCGATGGACATGGGCTCGACCAACGTGAGCGTACTGCGTGACGGTCGTTACCTGCCCGAATCGGAGGAGCGGGTCTATCAGAACAGCACCGCGACGCTGCACTACTTCGCCGACCGCTTGAAGGAATGGCAGTTGAAGCCGTACCTGCAAGTGTGGAACCTTTCATTCATGCGCGAGGTGGCGCAGTTTGCACGCCTCGAATGGGTCGCGCAGCCGGTCTTCGTCGAGTTTGTCTGCACCGATAATCATTGCATCGGTGGTCACCCGGGAACGCCGAAAGGGCTGCAGGCGTTCATCGACTTCCTGCCCTCGGACATTCACGTCGAGTGGACCGTGTGCAACTACGGAGGCAACTTGTTTCCGCTCTGCGCACAAGCACTTGCGCAGGGTGGCCACGTGTCGATCGGCCTCGGCGACTGGGATTACCGGGAGCTCGGCGAGCCGACCAACGCCGACCTCGTCGACCACGTCGTGCGGATCGCCCACGAAGCGGGCCGTGAGGTGGCAACGCCGGCGGAAGCCCGCGAGATCCTCGGTATCGCGTGATCGCTCGCGGCGGCACCTCGTCGTCGACGGATTGCGACCGACACGATGCTGTTACTACAGCAGACGCTCAACGGAGTGGTCGTCGGAGCCATATACGTGCTCTTCGCGCTGGGCTTCACCCTGGTGTTCGGCGTACTGCGCATCCTCAACCTCGCGCACGGCGCGATCTTCACGTGGGGCGCATTCACGGGGCTGCTCGCGGTCGTGACGTTGAAGGCGCCGCTGCCCATCGCCATTCTTATCGCCATGCTTGCGGCCGGAATCGTCAGCGTGCTGGTCGATCTGGTCGCATTTCGCCCATTGCGAAGACGCGACGCGCCAGAATTCTCGGCGATCGTCTCGTCGATCGGCGCGAATCTGATACTCGTGAGCCTCGCTCAGAAGGCCTCGAACACGCGAGTCATGCGCTTTCCCTTCGACACGTTTCCAACCATCGTCTACGAGGTCGGGCGCGGC
>JAICLP010000152.1 GCA_025925475.1 Burkholderiales bacterium
CCGTTGCCATCACATGCGCCGCGCGAGCCGCGGGTCCAGCGCGTCGCGCATGCCGTCGCCGAGCAGGTTCACGGCAAGGACGGTGAGCGACAGGCAGATGCCGGGGAACAGAAGCAGATAGCTGGCGATCTGCACCAGGCTGCGTCCCTCGGCCATGATGTTGCCCCAGCTCGGAATGTTCGGCGGCGTCCCGGCGCCGATGAACGAGAGGATCGCCTCGGTGATCATCGCCGAGCCGCAGACGTAGGTGCCCTGCACGAGCAGCGGCGCGACGATGTTCGGCAGGATGTGGCGCATCAGGATTCGCGGCAGCGTCGTTCCCGCGGCGGTCGCCGCCTCGACGTAGGCCTGCTCGCGCAGCGTCAGGACCAGGCTTCGCACGAGGCGCACGACGCGCGGGACTTCGGCGAGCGTGATCGCGACGATCACATTGCCGACGCTCGCCTTCGTCAGCGCCATCAGCGCGATCGCGAGCAGCACCGACGGAATCGACATGAGACCGTCCATCACGCGCATGACGATCGGGTCGAGCCATCGGATGTAGCCGGTGACGAGGCCGATCACGATGCCGAGCAGCGTCGACAGCATTGCGACGGCGAGCCCGACGATCAGTGAAATGCGTGCGCCATAGACGACGCGGCTGTAGACGTCGCGGCCGAGCATGTCGGTGCCGAACCAATGCGCTGGCGACGGCGGCTTCAGGCGCTTGATCGGCGACACCGCTTCCGGATCGATCGTCCCGAGCCACGGCGCGAACACGGCGACGACGATCATCACGACCAGGATGACGCCGCCGACGATCGCCATCGGGTGGCGGCGAAACGCGTCGCGGAAGCGGCGCCACGTCGGCGACACCGATTTTGCCGCAGCAGGCGCAGGTGCGGGTAGAACGGCAGCCACGTCAGTAGCGGATGCGCGGATCGAAGAACGCGTACGACAGGTCGACCGCGAGATTGACGAGCACGTAGATCGCGGAAAAGAGCAGCGTCACGCCCTGGATGATCGGGTAGTCACGCCGCAGGATCGCGTCGACGGTGAGGCGTCCGATGCCCGGCAGCGCGAACACCGTTTCGGTGACGATCGCGCCGCTGATCAGCAATGCGACGCCGATGCCGATGATCGTCATGATCGGAACCGCTGCGTTCTTCAGCGCGTGGCCGAGCAGCACGCGGTCGGGTGCCAGCCCCTTCGCCTGCGCCGTGCGAACGTAGTCCTGCGCGAGCACGTCCAGCATGCTGGCGCGCGTCATCCTTGCGATCAGCGCCACGTAGACGGTACCGAGCGCGATGCTGGGCAGGATCAGATGGCGCAGCCACGGCCAGAAGCCTTCGTGGAAGCTGCGATAGCCCTGCACGGGAAGCCAGTCCAGTTGCACCGAGAATGTCAGGATCAGGATGTACGCGAGCACGAACACCGGCACCGAGAAGCCGAGCACCGAGAACGCCATTACCGCGCGATCGAACCACGTGCCCGCTTTCGCGGCGGCGACGACGCCGAGCGGCACCGCGACCGCAATCGCGACGACCAGCGTGCAGAGCGTCAGCGACAGCGTCGGCTCGACGCGCTGCCCGATCAGCTGCGTGACCGGCAAGTTCGTGAAGATCGACGTGCCGAGGTCGCCGTGCGCGAGCGCGCCGACCCAGCGGCCGAAGCGCACGACGAACGGATCGTCGAGACCGAGCCGCTGGTGGATGCGCTGGATGTCCTCGCTGGTCGCGATGTCGCCCGCGATGACCGCCGCGGGATCGCCGGGCGTCAGGTACAGCAGCGAAAAGACGACGAACGCCACCACCGCCATCACGACGAGGGTGGAGAAGAGCCGGCGGATGATGTAGGCGGTCATCCGCCGTCAGTCACGATCAGGTCTTTCTGCCCATGCAGGCCATCTTGCGTCGCTAATGCTTTTCGACGTTCCACATGAACGTCACCGGGGCGATGATGACGCCGCTCAGGTTCGTCCGATACGCGGTGGGAAGGATGAACTGCGCCGTCGGGATGTACGGGACGAAGTCGAACGCGCGCGCCTGCACCGCTTCGGCCGCCTTCTTCGAACTCGCCGCATCGGTCGCCGCGAACCACGCTTCGCGCAATTCCTCGATCTTCGCGTCGTCGGGCCATCCGAACCACGCCTTCTGTCCGTTGCCGCGCACGGCGAAGTTCACCGCGGGTGAAGTCACGTCGGGACCGACGAGCCAGGTGTGGAAGATCGACCATCCTCCCTTGTCGATCGGCTCCTTCGACGCGCGGCGGGTGATCAGCGTGCCCCAGTCGCCGGCCTGCACTTCGGCGTTGAGCCCGAGCTTGCGCAGCGTTTCGAGCGTCAGCAGCGATTGCGAATGCACGATCGGCTGGTCGGTCGCGTCGATGATGACGATCTTCTCGCCCTTATAGCCCGATTCCTTGATCAACTGCTTCGCCTTTTCGAAATCGCGCTTGCCCTTCAGCGGCTCGGCACCCACTTCGCTCGCGAGCGGCGTCCCGCAGGTGAAATACGAATAGCAGGGATGGCCGTTCTTGGCGTTGCCCGCGATGCCGAGCACGTAGTCGTTCTGGTCGATCACGTAGAGCAGCGCCTGCCGCATCTTCTGGTTGTTGAACGGCGGATACAGGAAATTGAACCGCAGCAGGCCCATCGAGCCGAGCGGGTCGATGTTCTCGACCTTGACGCTCTTGTTCTTCGCGAGCACCGGAATCAGGTCGGGCGGCATCTGCTCCCACCAGTCCACTTCACCGGCGTTGAGCGCCGCGGCCGCGGTTGCCGAATCGGGGATGTAGATCCATTCGACGCGATCGACCTTCACGACCTTGCCCCCCGCCGCCCACGACGGCGGCTCCTTCCGCGGCACGTAATCGGTGTTCTTCACGTAGACGACCTTGTTGCCCGGCACCCACTCCTCCTTGACGAACTTGAAGGGTCCGGAACCGGTCGGGTCGGTGATGTTCGTGAACGCGTCGGTCTTCGCGATGCGCTCGGGCATGATGAACGGCACGTTCGACGACGGCTTCGCGAGCGCTTCGAGCGTCAGCGGGAACGGACGCTTGAGCTTCAGCGTGAACGTCTTGTCGTTGACGGCCTTCCATGATTCGGTCGCCTCGGCGAGCTTCTGGCCGAGCGCGTCACGCTTCGCCCAGCGCTCGACCGACGCGATGCAATCCGCGGAGCGGACCGGCTGGCCGTCGTGGAACTTGAGCCCGTCGCGCAGCGTGAACGTGTAGGTGAGCTGGTCCTTGCTGATCTCGTACTTGTCGACCATCTGCGGCTGGACCTGGAACTTCGCGTCGGTCGCAAACAGCGTGTCGTAGACCATGTACCCGTGATTGCGGGTGATGTACGCGGTCGTCGTGATCGGGTCGAGAATCCGCAAGTCGGCCTGCGGAATGAACCGTAGCACCTTCTGCCCCTGCGCCGACGCGATCGGCGCGACGAGCGCGGCCGCCAGCATCAGCGCACCGATCACCGCAATGGAACGATAGCCGCCACCCTTGCTCATCGAGGACCTCCGTGGATGAATGACCGGTGCGTCGGCGGTGCCGCGAGGGGGGCCGAGCGCATCAGCGCGCATTCTAGTCCCACAAAGCCGGCCTGCGCGTATCGGAATCGAGCGGCGAACCGGCGCCTCGTCGCCCTCAGCGCACGACGCCGGCCTTTTCGAGCATGCAGTGAAGCAGCACGCTGGCGCCGGCCTCGAGATGGGATGGATCGGCGTCCTCGATCTCGTTGTGACTGATGCCGTCCTTGCAGGGCACGAAGATCATCGAGGTGGGTGTCACGCGGGCAAGGTGGATCGCATCGTGACCTGCGCCGGACGTCACGTGCATGTGAGATTCGCCGAGCCTGCCTGCGGCACGTTCGACGATTTCGATGCAGCCGGCGTCGAAGGGACACGGCGCATAGTGCGCAACCTGTTGCACGTCGATCGCCAGTCCGCTCTCGTTTCGCGTCCTGTCGACGAACGCGCGGATTTCCCCGTCCATTGCGTCCAGCAACCCGGCGCTGGCGTTGCGCAAATCGATCGAGAACCGTACGCGGCCGGGGATCACGTTGCGGCTGTTGGGAAATACGTCGACGTAACCGACGGTCCCGCGCCCGTGCGGAGGATGGCGGTTGCCGAGCGCGACGACTTCCTGCATGACATGCGTCGCGACGGCCAATGCATCGCGTCGCGACGTCATCGGCGTCGATCCGGCGTGCGCTTCCGTCCCGGTGACCGTGCAGTCATACCAGCGCGCCCCGAGCGCACCGTCGACGACGCCGATGACGGTCGCCGCATCCTCGAGGACCGGGCCCTGCTCGATGTGCGCTTCGAAATAGCAGGCAACCGGATGACATCCCGGTACCTCCGATCCGAGGTAGCCGATGCGCGCAAGCTCTTCTCGCACCGACCGCCCACCGGCGTCGCGCGCGGCGTAAGCGTGATCGAGCCCGAAGGCGCCGCAGAACACGCCGGAGCCCATCATCACCGGCACGAAGCGCGAACCTTCCTCGTTGGTCCACACGGCGACTTCCAGCGGTGCCTCGGTCACGATGTCGTGGTCGTTCAGCGTGCGCACGACCTCGAGGCCGGCGAGCACGCCGTAGTTGCCGTCGAACTTGCCGCCCGTGGGCTGGGTATCGACGTGCGAACCCGTCATCACCGGCGGAAGACTCGGATCGCGGCCGGCGCGACGCATGAAGATGTTGCCGACCTGGTCGACGCTGATCGACATGCCCGCGTCGCGTGCACGGGCAACGACCCAGTCGCGTCCCTCGCGGTCGAGGTCGGTCAATGTGAGCCGGGCAACGCCACCTTTGGGCGTGGCACCGATTCGGGCCAGGTCCATCAGCGAACGCCACAGACGTTCGCCGTCGACGCGTAACGTGTCTTGCACTGCGATCAGCCGCGGGCGACGGCGTCAGCGACCGCGTCGCCCATCTCCCCGGTGCTCGCGCTTCCGCCGAGGTCGCGCGTCAGGTGCCGTCCGTGCGCCACCACCTGTTCCATTGCGCGGTCGATGTGGCGCGCGGCGACCGCGGCTCGCGGTTCATCATGCTTAGTCGCGAGCCAGTCAAGCAACATTTTCCCCGACATGATCATCGCGTAGGGATTCGCGATGCCGCGACCCGCGATGTCGGGCGCCGATCCGTGCGTCGCCTGCGCCATCGCATGGCGCAGGCCCGCATTGAGGCCCGGTGCGAGGCCGAGTCCGCCCACCAGGCCGGCGGCCTCGTCGGTGAGGATGTCGCCGTACAGGTTCGTCGTGACCAGCACGTCGTATTGCTGTGGATTCATCACCAGTCGCAGCGCGCACGTGTCGACGATCACCTCCTCGAACTCGATCGAAGGATAACGCGCGCCGACCTTGCGGCACTCGTCGGCGAACAAGCCGTCGCCCATCCGGTAGACCGTGTTCTTGTGCACGGCAGAGACCTTGCGACGTGGCCGCGCGGCCGCCGCCTCGAAGGCCGCTTCGGCGATCAGGCGGCTCTTGTAGCGCGTCGTGACGCAGATGCCGATCGCCATGTCCTCGGTCGGCTGGAATTCGCCATAGCCGTTGAAGAGATTTCCGTCGACCTTGAAGCCTTCGGTCGTCTCGCGCAGGAACAGCATGTCGACGTTCTCGTGCAGCGACGGCAGCGTCGGATACGACTTGAACGGCTTGTAATTCGCGAACAGCTGGAAGTGTTTCCGAAACACCGGATGCACGTTGATCCAGGTCGGATCGTCGCGCGGGTATTCTCGATGGCCGATCGGGCCAAGCACCCAGCCATGCAGCGACTCGAGCTTCTCCAGCGTGCCGGGTGGCAGCGTATGGCCGAGCTCGTCGTGCGCGCGCCGTGCAATGGGCACGCGATGCCATTCGAGCGACAGGGCCGCCCTCGCTGCGGCGGCCTTCATCACCTTCACGCACTCGGGCACGACCTCGAGCCCGATGTCGTCGCCTTCGAGGATGCCGATCGCTAACATCAGTGCGTTTTGATGCCGAGCGTCTTGATGACGCCCGCCCACTTCGTGACGTCACCGTGCACGATGTCGGTGAACTGCTGTCGCGACATCGGATGCACGTCGAGCCCCTCGTGGGCGAGTTTCTGTGCGATCGCGGGATCCTCGAGCACCGCGTTGATCGCATCGTGCAGCTTGTCGGCGATCGCGGGCGGCGTTCCGCCGGGCGCGAAGAACGCGTACCACGGCTGGTAATCGAATCCCCTGACACCTGCCTCGTCGAGCGTCGGAAGGTCGGGCAGCGCGCTCGAACGGTGGCTTCCCGACGTCGCGAGCGCTCGCAACTGGCCCGACGTGATGTAGGGCATCACGGCCGGGATTGTCGCGAGCATCACCTGAATCTGCCCGCTGATCAGATCGATCAAGGCGGGACCGTTGCCCTTGTACGGGACGTGCACGAGCTTGATGCCCGTCGCCGATTGCAGGAGCTCCATCGGCAGGTGACCTGCGCTGCCGACGCCGCCCGATCCGTAGTTGATCGTGCCGGGCTTCGCGCGCGCGAGCGCCAGGAACTCGCCGACGTTCTTCGCCGGAAAGCTCTTCGTGACGACGAGCACGTTCGGCGTGGCGCCGACGTACGCGACGGGGAGCACGTCGCGCAGCGTGTCGTACGACAGGTTGTCGTAGAGCGTCGCGTTGAAGGCGAGGCCCATGTGATTGACCATGATCGTGTAGCCGTCAGGCGCCGCGTGCGCCATCACCGCCGTGCCGAGGCTGCCGCCGGCGCCGCCGCGGTTGTCGACGATGAACGATTGATGCAACTCGTCCGCGAGCTTCTGCCCGACGGTGCGCGCGACGATGTCGACAGTGCCGCCCGCTGGAAAGGGCGCGATGATCTTGACCGTCCTGGTGGGCCAGTCGAGCGTCGCCGACGGCGCCGCGGCGGCAATCGACGATGCGATCAGCGCGACGACGGTTTGCAACAGTCGCTTCATGCAAGTGCTCCCCGAATGAAGGAAATGGATGGCATGGTGTGCATTGACGGCAGGACCGAGCCTGCAGCTCCGCATGTGCCGAACAAGACCGAAGAATGCCACAGTCGAGCGGTTGACTTGCGACTCACCCAGGGCGAGAATCCGGCAAGCTCATTCGAATGAGTCGAATACTGCGTGCCGAGCGGCAGCAACATCGCAATCGTAATCACAGGGCGAGCGGAGACAAGATGATCCGGGGGTTCCATGCGGCAGTCGTATTGCTGACGATGCTTTTCGCGAGCGCGAGCAGCGCCGCCGATTATCCGCAGCGACCCGTTCACCTGATCGTCGGCGCCGCTCCGGGCGGCGGCAGCGACTTCGTGGCGCGGACGGTGGGCGCCAGGGTGTCGACGCTGCTCGGCCAATCGATCATCATCGAGAATCGAGGCGGAGCAGCGGGTCTCGTCGCAAGCGAGTTCGTCGCGAAGACTCCGGCGGACGGGTACACGCTGCTGGTCGTGTTCGCGAACTACGCCACGTTTCCGAGCTTGCAGAAACATCTGAACTTCGATCCGACCAAGGACCTCGTTCCCGTATCCGACATCGCGACTTCGCCGCTGGTGCTGACCGTTTCACCCTCGCTGCCGGTCAGGAGCGTGAACGATCTGATCGCGTACGCGAAAGGCAAGTCGCTGAATTACGCCTCGCCGGGAGTCGGCTCCATGGGGCATCTCGCAGCCGAGCTGTTCCAGTCCATGGCAGGCATCAAGATGACGCACGTCCCCTATCGAG
>JAICLP010000258.1 GCA_025925475.1 Burkholderiales bacterium
CCGGTAGTCGACGCCCGCGTCGACCTCGATCACGTCGAGCCATTGCTTGATCAGCGCGATCGCAGGCAGGAAGCGCTCGCGCAAAAGCCCGTTCGGCCACAGGTCGTCGGGCGCGTAGTTCGACGTGACGACGAGCACGACGCCGTGCGTGAACAGGCCCTCGAGGAGCCGCCCGAGGATCATCGCGTCGGCAATGTCGTCGACATGGAATTCGTCGAAGCAGATCAACCGATACCGGTTCGCGATCTGCGCCGCGACGGCGGCCAGCGGGTCGGTTTCGTCCTTGAGCAGCGCGAGCGCCGCATGCACGTCGCGGATGAACGCGTGGAAATGCACGCGCGTCTTGCGCCGGATCGCGACCGTCGCGTAGAAGCTGTCCATCAGCAGGCTCTTGCCGCGTCCGACGCCGCCAAAGAGGTAGACGCCGCGCGGCAGCTCGACCGCGCCGAAGAGCCGCTTGAGCGCCGATTTGCGCGACGCGACGTAAGCGACGAGGTCGTCGGCAAGTTGCTGCAGGCGATCGAGCGCGGCCATTTGCGCGTGATCGAGCGTCGAGCGACGCTTGTCGAGCAGCGGTTCGAGAAAGTCGATCAGGCCGCCATGGCGGCGGGAAATCTGGCCGGGATCGTCGGCCCCGAGCATCAGCTCGTCAGAAATTCAACGTGCGCTTGTCGACGGCGAGCGCCGCCTCGCGCGTGGCTTCCGACAGCGTCGGATGCGCGTGGACGATGCGCGCGATGTCCTCGCTCGACGCGCCGAATTCCATCGCAACGACGCCCTCGGCGATCAGCTCGCTCACCCAGGGGCCGATTGCATGCATGCCGAGGATGCGGTCCGTGTGCGCATCGGCGACGATCTTGACGAAGCCGACCGTGTCGCCGAGCGCACGCGCGCGGCCGTTCGCCGAGAACGGAAAGCTGCCGCTGCGAAACGCGACGCCGTCGGCGCGTAACTGCTGCTCGGTCATCCCGACCCACGCGATCTCGGGCGACGTGTAGATGACCCACGGGATCGTGTTGAAGTCGACGTGTCCATGCTGGCCCGCGATGCGCTCGGCGACCGCGATGCCCTCGTCCTCGGCCTTGTGCGCGAGCATCGGCCCGCGCACGACGTCGCCGATCGCGTAGACGTTCGGAAGGTTCGTTCGGCACTCGGCGTCGACTTCGACGAAGCCGCGGCCGTCGAGCTTGAGGCCGACCTTCGCAGCGCCGAGGCCGTTCGTGAACGGGACGCGGCCGATCGACACGATCAGCCGATCGAACGTCGCAGTCTGCGCATTGCCGCTCGCGTCCTTGTAGTCGACGGTCACGGCGTCGGTCCCGGTCTTCACGCCCGTGATCGTCACGCCCAGCTTGATCGCAAGGCCCTGCTTCGTGAACTGCTTCAGCGCCTCCTTCGCGACCGCTTCGTCGGCGGCGCCGAGAAACGTCGGCAGCGCCTCGAGGATCGTGACCTCCGAGCCGAGCCGCCGCCAGACACTGCCCATCTCGAGCCCGATCACGCCGGCGCCGACGACACCAAGCCGTTTGGGAACATCGGGAATTGCGAGTGCGCCCGCGTTGTCGAGCACGCGGACATTGTCGTATGCAGCGCCGGGCAGCGCGCGCGGCGCAGAGCCGGTCGCGATGATCACGTTGCGCGCGCTGATCGTCGTCGCTGCCGGCGCACCGATGTCGATCGTCCAGCGGTCGCCATCCTTTCCGGCGAACGTGCCGCGGCCATGAACGAACGTTACCTTGTTCTTCCGAAAGAGGTACGCGATCCCGTCGTTGTTCGCCCCGACGACCTTGTTCTTGCGCGCGAGCATCTTCGCGACGTCGATCGACAGGCCGTCGATGTCGATGCCGTGCTCGGCGAACGCGTGTCCCGCGAGCGCATAGTTTTCCGACGATTGCAGCAGCGCCTTCGACGGAATGCAGCCGACGTTCGTGCAGGTGCCTCCGAGCGCCGGCTTGCCGCCCTCGCGCGTCCAGTCGTCGATGCACGCGGTGGCGAAGCCGAGTTGCGCCGCACGGATGGCGGCGACATAACCGCCCGGCCCGCCGCCGATGACGACGACGTCGAATGGCTGCCGATCAGCCATTCGCGTCGACGTCGTTCATTGGAGCGGGTGCCGCCATCGCAGGCCCTTGAACCGGCTGTAGTCGCGATCGGTGGTGATCCATTCGCAGCCGGATTCGATCGCGAGCGCGGCGAAAAATGCGTCGGGCACGAGACTTCCGCGCGCTTCGCAAGCGCGGCAAAGGCGTTCGAAGATTTCCCAATGGCGCTCCCCCGGCCTGACATGCACGCTGTTCGCCTGATTGCGCACCTGCTCGACGAAGGTCAGCGCGTTGGCGAGCGGAGTCGGCCGTTTGAAGACCTTCGGGTGCGTGACGACGCGAAGGAAACCGCTCAGCACGAGATCGGAGACACCGTACGGATCATCGCCGTTCACCGTCTGCTCGAACCACTGTCGATAGGCGGCATGATCCTTTGAATCCTCGCGGTGCGCGTAGACGAGCACGTTGACGTCGGGCAGCACCATGCGCGGCGCTATCAGGATTCCATCGTGTCGAGCAGCGCTGCGGAGTCGTCGAGATCGACGCCCGGCCGCAGGCCGTCGCCCTTGAACGTCTTGAGCCGGACTCGCGCGCGCTTGTGCGGCGTCGAACGCCGCGCGAGCGCTTCGCGAAGCGCATCTTCGAGGATCGCCGTGAGCGTGCGCCCCGTCTCGGCCGCGAGCTTCTTTGCCTCGGCCAGCAGATGCTCGTCGAGTCGAACCGTCGTACGCATGCATCAAAGCATACGCCAGACGCATCAATATGTCAAAGCTTCGGAGTCCGCCCGCGCCGCGTCAAAGATCGAGCAGCATCCGCGCCGGATCTTCCAGCGCTTCCTTGATCGCGACGAGCGACAGCACCGCCTCGCGGCCGTCGATGATGCGGTGGTCGTACGACTGCGCAAGGAAGTTGATTGGCCGCACGACGACCTGCCCGTTCTCGACCACCGGCCGCTCGCGCGTCGCATGCACGCCGAGGATCGCCGACTGTGGCGGATTGATGATCGGCGTCGACAGCATCGAGCCGAACACGCCGCCGTTACTGATCGTGTAGGTGCCGCCGGTCAATTCCTCGACGGTGAGCTTCGCCTCCTGCGCGCGCTTGCCGAAATCGCTGATCTGCTTCTCGATGTCGGCGAGCGACATCTGGTCGGCGTCACGCAGGATCGGCACGACGAGGCCGCGCGGACTGCCGACGGCGATGCCGATGTCGTAATAGCCGTGATAGACGATGTCGTTGCCGTCGATCGACGCGTTGACCAGCGGGAACTTCTTCAGCGCGTGCACGACCGCCTTCACGAAGAAGCCCATGAAGCCGAGCTTCACGCCGTGCTCCTTCTCGAAGCGCTCCTTGTAGCGGTTGCGCAGTTCGATCACCGCCTGCATGTTCACTTCGTTGAACGTCGTCAGGATTGCCGCGGTCGATTGCGATTCGACGAGCCGCTCGGCGATTCGTGCACGCAGCCGCGACATCGGCACGCGCTGCTCGGGTCGGGAGCCTTGCGCAATCGGTGTCGGCGCTTTCGCTGCAGGCGCGGGTGCTTTCGCGACGGGCGCCGGGGTTGCCATCTTCATCGGCGCGTCGGCCGGTGCCGTCGCGCGCGTCCCCATCGCATTGGCGACGTCGCCCTTCGTGATGCGGCCGCCACGTCCTGTCCCGGCGACGCTCGCCGGATCGACGCTCTGCTCGGCCATCATCTTGCGTGCCGCGGGCAACGCGGTGACGTTGGTCTGCGCGGCGGGCGCAGTCGACGCCTGCGCAGCCGGCCGCGCAGGCGCGGACGTCGGTGTCGATGGCGACGCGGCCGCTGCGGATGCCGCAGGCTGCTTCGCTCCGGCGCTCGCCTTTCCATCGGTATCGATCACCGCGATCACGTCGTTCGACGTCACCGTCGCACCGTCGGGCCGCGTGATCTCGGCGAGCACGCCATCATTCGGCGCCGGCAACTCGAGCACGACCTTGTCGGTCTCGATGTCGATCAGGTTCTCGTCGCGCTTGACCGATTCGCCCGGTTTCTTGTGCCAGTTGACGAGCGTCGCTTCGGCGACCGACTCGGGCAACTGCGGAACCTTCACTTCGACTCTCATCGCGTCACTCTCGTTGTTGAGACCTGCTTCAGCGTGCGAACAGCATCCCGCCCGAGCGCAGCTTGGCCGCGAACGCGTCCTCGACCAGCTGCTTCTGCTCGGCGTTGTGCTTCGCCGCGTAGCCGACCGCCGGCGACGCCGACACCGGCCGCCCCGCGTACGCGAGCACCTTGCCCGCGTCGATGTCGCCGCGAAGATAGGCGTTCAAGCGATACCATGCGCCCTGGTTCTGCGGCTCTTCCTGGCACCAGACGACTTCCTTCGCGGCCTCGTACTTCGCGACTGCGCGCTTGTACTCGTCGTGCGGGAACGGATACTGCTGCTCGAGGCGCAGGATCGCGATGTCGCCGATCTTGTGCTCGCGGCGGTAGGCGACGAGCTCGTAATACACCTTGCCGGAGCAGACGATCACGCGCCGCACCTTCTTCGGATCGATCGCTTCGGCTTCGCCGATCACGTTCCTGAAGCTGCCGTTCGCGAGCTCGTCGAGCGACGACACCGCTTCCTTGTGCCGCAGCAGGCTCTTCGGCGTGATCGTGATCAGCGGCTTCCTGAACTGGCGGATCATCTGCCGGCGCAGCAGATGGAAGATCTGCGCCGGCGTCGTCGGCACGCACACCTGCATGTTGTGCTGAGCGCATAGCTGCAGGTAGCGCTCGGGGCGCGCCGACGAATGCTCGGGTCCCTGCCCTTCATAGCCGTGGGGCAGGAACAGCACGAGATCGCAGATGCGGCCCCACTTCACCTCGCCCGCGCTGATGAACTGGTCGATGACGACCTGCGCGCCGTTCGCG
>JAICLP010000149.1 GCA_025925475.1 Burkholderiales bacterium
CACGTGTCCAACGCGATCAAGCTCGCCTCGCTGTCGATCGAGAACGCCGAGAAGCTCGTGAGCCTGAACATCAACGCCGCCAAGCTCGCGATCGCGCAAGTGATCGAGGGCGCGCAAGCCGCGGCCTCCGTCAAGGACGTGCAGGAACTGTTCGCCCTTCGCACCAAGCTCGCCGAAGTCGGCGTGCAAAGCGCGACCGGCTACTCGCGCACGCTCTACGAACTGTCGTCCGAAGCGCAAGCCGGATTCTCCGCGCTCGCCGAGGAAAGCTGGAAGGCGTACACGATGGGCGTCGCGTCGTGGGTCGAAAGGGCCAGTCAGGCCGCGCCGGCCGGCTCGGAAGTCGCCGTCAATGCGTTGAAGTCGACGTTCGCCGCCTCGACGGCCGCGTTCGACCAGTTCCAGAAGGCGACGCGCCAGGTCGTCGATCTTGCTGATGCGAGCGTTCGCGTCGCGACCGATTCGGCCAAGGCTGCGGCGACCGCGACCGCGAAGGCGAAGCGCGCGAACTGATCCCGGCCCGCCGCTGTCCGTTGCAAGGATCGTGACCGCTTGAATCGCAATGGCCCGATCCCCAGATGCGGTGGCAGGAAGGTGATGTCTCCTCTGTATCAATTCTCTCCTCCTGATTGATACAGTCTTGAACCCCGCGGGCTCACGCCTGCGGGGTTTTTTTATCGGGTATTGCGGACGCGCTCAGTGCCCGTGATGCATCGATGCGGGCATGCTGCTGTGCGCTGGCAAATGTTGGGCCGCGGCGACAATCTGCGCATCGCGATCGACACCGTTCGTCGGAACGCCAAGCCAGCGTGCGCGGACGATGCCGTTCGCGTCGACGAGCAACTCAGCGTGCAGCGCAGTCCGATCGTCGGCTGCTCGGACGAACGTCGCATAGATCGTCGGGATTGCCGGCTCGACCTGTGCCCGCAGCGCTGCATCGTCCGGGAGCGGAGGCGAGCCGGGAAGCGGAATCGCGATCACGCGAACCTTCCCGTGCACGAGCCGGTGATCGGAGGCAAGCTGCGACAGGCGCGCATCCGATTGCGGCAGCGTATAGAGGACGATCAGTGCCGGCGTTCGGTCTCCGGCGAGCGTTCGCTGGCCTTCGCCGGCGATCTCGTAACCAAAGTCGGGGGCGCGGCTCATCGAGGCCGTGTCGACGCGCGGTCCGATCGACGTCGCCGCCTCGGCGCTGGCGCGTGCCACGAGGTACTGCACGATCTTCCAGATGCCGTCATCGCCGATCTGCGGCGAGAACGCCGGCATCGGCGTTTCGGCGATTCCATGCGCAATCCACCAGAACAGATTGCCTTCCGGATGATGAAGCGCGTGTTCGGCGAGATTGGCGGGCTTCTTCGGCAGCGTCGCGGCAAGCGGTCCATCGCCGCGCGCATCCGCCCCATGGCAGCCGCTGCAATCCTTCGCGAAGCTGGCGGCTCCCTGCGACACGGTATCGACGGTATAGGGCACCGGTGACGTCGCAAACGTCGTCGGGAACGCGGGGACGGCAAAGATCGACGTCGACACTGCCGCGAGCACGACCAGTGCAATGCATCCGGGGATCGACAGTCGCAGCGCGCTTCGTCGCATGCCCGTGATGATAAGCGCGACCGCGGCGAGCGCAAAAACGGCGCACGCGATCAAGAGGGCGAGCGCTGCTGCCGACAGGTCGCCAAGCGTGAAGTCGAGCGCGTAATCGAACGGCCAGCGCGGCGATCGATGCGCGCCGGGGACCATCGTTCCGAGTGCGCCGACAATCGCGACGATCGCGATGCCGCCGGCGAGCTCGAGCCGCGCGTTTCGCGCGAGCGAGCGAAGCGACGAATTGTCTGCGGCGAGCCGTGGCGTCAGTCGCAGACGATTCGTCGCCGCAAGCGCGAGCATCACGGCGAAGAGCGCGAGCTTGACGACGAGCAGTTGCCCGTACGCAGTTCCGAAGAGGGCGGCGAACGAGCCGACGAGGAACAGCGAATTGACGATCCCGCTCGCGATGAGAATGGCCACGCAAACGATTCCGAGCACCGAGAAGCGCCGTGCGACACGTGCTGCGGCTTGCGCCGACGGCGCGTGCATCAGGCAATACACGAGCGGAGGCAGCGCGCCGAGCCAGCCACCGGCTGCCAGCAGATGCAGTGCGTCGGCGCCGACATGCATGGCGCGCACGCTGCCATCGCTGGCAGCGGCCGCATGGCCGGCAGCGGCGAGCGTTGCAAGATAGGCTCCGGCGCCGAGCAACGCGACGCCGATGCGTGCTCGCGACGATGGCTTGACGCGCAGCGCAACGAGCGACGCGGCCAGCGCGAGCCAAAGGAGCGCGCGCCACGCGAACAGATGGCCGAACTCGGTCTTTTCCAGCACGACGAAGACCGTGCCGTTCGCGACCGCCTGCGCGATCGGCACGCCGGCCATCTGCATCGCTTCGAGCACGACCCAGGCGATACCCGACAATGCGCTCGCCGCCAGCGCAGCTGTCGCGAAGACGAACGCGTGACGATCGAGACCCGCTGTTCGCGTCGATGCGGCGAAGGCACGCCGCCACGCCACCCCGGCGACGAACGCGACGAACACCCACTCGCCGAACACGAGCATCGACGCGCCGAAATGGATGGCGCGCGCGGCGACGAGCGCAGGGTTCATTGCGCGCCCCTACGTCGTTCCCGATCGCATCATGGTTTGATCTCGAACGTGAAGTCGCCCTCGGTCACGTGCGTGTCGACCGAGACGACGCGCCATTGCACGCGATACTTGCCCGGTGCGAGTGCCGGAACGCCGACCGCCAGCACCGAGGCATCGGAGGCATCGACGTGCGAATCCCCTTTGTCGATTTCCTTGCCTGATGCATCGACGACCTGCACGTGGCTGAACGCCGGCTCGAGTTGCTCGGTGAACCAGAGGCGGATGCTCTGCGGCGATTCGTGAACGGTGCTGCCCACCGCAGGGATCGCATGGTCGAGGAACGCGTGCGCCGCCGCCGGCGCACTGGCGAACCAGGCGCAGGCGCCGACGAGCGCTACCGCTGGATGACCAAACTTCATTGAATCAGCGGACGACCTAACGATTGCGGGAACAGGTCATCGAGGAAGAAATGCAACTGCGCGAGCACCCCCACGCTGTTTCCGCTGCGCCGGTTCACGGGAATGACCGCCTCGACTGCCAATTGGATGTCCTGACCGGCCCAGATGATCCCGGGATTGACCGTTCCCGTCGTGCCGCTCTGGCCGCGGTCGAGCGCGGTCGACATCGCGAACTCGACGATCGGAATCATCCGGTTGAAAGGCGCTTTCAGCCCGACGTCCTGCACGAACGACTGCAGGTAGGGCAGGCTGTACTCGATCGCGAAGCCCCATTCGAGCGTGTGCGGGTTGCGCTCGACGTCGATGTCGCCTTCGTCGCTGATCGTCCTCGTGCTGCTTCGCGTCGGGATGCCGTAACCGACGAGGCCGGTGACCGCCAGCGGCCGCAGGAATTTCGCGTTGTCGGGGAGATCGCCGAAGCCCTTGCCGAAGAAGATTCCCGGCGTGATCGTGCTGAACGACTCCGCGCCGACGCGCTTTGCGCCGGTGCCGCCGATGTCCCAATCGACGCCGGCCGACACGATCGCCTCGTGGACGTCGTTCTGATAGAACTTGTACTTGAGGCCCAGGCCGAGATTGTCGAACCCGTTCTGCGTGTCGCCCTGGTCCGGGCGGATGTGCTTGTAGGTCGTGCCGAGCTCGATGCCGAAGTTCTCGGTGATGCGTTTCGCGACGTCGATCGAGAAATCGGTCTCGCTGCCGCCCGGGCCTTCGTCGCCCGCGGGGAACCTCTGCCAGGAGATCGTCGGCAGCGACAATTCGTCCGCGACGAACGGGTCGTCGGTTGCAAGCGTCGCGGGAAAGAACCGCTTGCCGGCGAAGCCGTGTCCATAGGCAACAGGTGCGATGAGGCAAAGCGCGACGAGTGCCGCGCGCACTTTCGACGTAACCGCCATTTCCTTGTGCTCCCGGGAGTTCGAGTTGATCGCCCGGCCCGCGCGCCCGCTGAACCTGCGCGATCGACGCGCCTGTCCTGCTCGGAGCCTTCGTGGCCAGCGACGATTGCCTTTCGGCGTCCGCGCCGAAGGCACGCAACGAGCGGCGATTCGCGCTCGTCAGGACCGAGGAAGTGCTAGGCGGGTGGCGGTCCGCGACTGCCGCGGGAACCGATGAGCGGTGGCAGCGGCACCGTCACGTGGTCGCGTACGACGACGACGCGAGCGGGCTGCGGTCGCGGTGCAGTCAATGCGCGAGCTTGCGGCGGCGGGAGCGCGTGCGGTTGCGAAGGCGCGTGCGCCGCCTGCTCCGTGCAGCAACACGAACCGCCATCGTCGTCGGGGCACGAGCGATCGGCGCGAAGCTGCGGCAGGTTGCTGCGGTCGCCGGGGTGGCTGTCGATCGCGATCGGTGCAGCTTCCGCACGATGCCCCGGGTGCGCCGATGCGTCGCCGATCAGCAGGCAGGCTGCGAGGAGCAGACCGATCGCGCGGAGCATGCGCGGCAGGATGCACGTCATGCACGTTTGTATCACATCATCGCATCGCTGGCGATCGTGGGGCGAATGCTTCGCCGCGTTTCACGGTCCTGCATAAGCAATCCGCTTAGCACTCCAGCGGGCCCTGCGTGGCCGGGCAGTCTTCGCGTTTCGCGCCGACGAGCTTGCCATCGGTGAACGGTCCTTCGTAGCGGTTGCCCTTCGCGGAGATGTAAACGCCCGGTCCGTCTGCCTTGTCTGCCTTGAACGTGCCGTCCAGGCGCGCGCCGTTCTCCCACGTGTAAACGCCCTTTCCGTCCAATCTTCCCTTCACGAAATTGCCGACGTACATGTCGGCTCCCTTCGCTTCGCCGTGCCCCTCGGCGAGCTCGTTCTTTTCGTTGCAGCCCCCCTCGTAATGTCCGATTAGATAGCCGTTCCTGACGCGGCAGTCGTGCGCGGCGGCGGGAATGGCGAGCGCGAGAGTCGTCAGAGCGATGATCGGGACGGCCGCTTTCATGTGTGCTGCCCTTTGGTGCGTTCGAAAAAGAGAGGCTCGACGCGCTTGCGTCGAGCCTGCCGGTCTCGAAGATCGTTCGTTTCAGAACGCCCCGCCCAAGTGCACGGGGCGTTTCTCGCATCGACCTACTTGCCTGCGTTGTTGTTGCCGAGATCGGGACAGACGGTGCCCTTGTCCGCGAGTTGCTTCGCGCATCCGTTCAGTTGCAGGACGTCCATGCCGGCGCCATCGCGGTCGACGACATAGATATAGCCGCGGTTGTCGATCTCGACGTTGTTCGTCATGTAGCCGGCGGTATCCGTCAATGCGTCGGCTTCCGGCACGTAGAACGCAACTTCCCTCGGCGCCTGCGGCTCGCGGATGTCATACATGCGCACGCCGCCGTTGAAGTACGCAACGGCGACCATCTTGCCGTCGTACGGGTTGTTGAAGTTCTCGTTCGTCGAGTGCACGCCGAACCGCGCGCCGCGCGTGCAATAGTTGCCGCGCTTGTACTTCGCACCCGAGCGCGGATCGACCGACATCGTGCCGAGGACCATCGGCCCCTGATACGGGTCGTGCTCGACGCGCGTCCCGGGAGGCGCGGTCATCGAGTTTTCGACGGTGACGTCGAGCGTGAACGCCCAGTGCGGCGGTTCCTGGCAGAAGCCGTTGCCGCCATCCGCGGTCGCCTCGGACGTCACGATCACGACGTCGCGCACGTTGAAGTGGTCGTCGTTCTCCGCATCCGGATTCGACGGATCGAAGTAGCTCTGCATGCTGGGCGGCTTCAGACCGAATACCGGATACGACGTATGGCCGCCCTGATCGGGCGACATCGTGAAGTAGCCGACCGTCGGAGACCCTTTCCCGTACAGGTCGCTGTCCGACGGTGCATCGGCCGTGGTGGTCCCCGCCGGCACGCCGGGCGTGACGGACGGCAGCGGCTTCCAGGCGCCCCAGGGCGATGGCAGAAGCTGGTTGCGATCGATGATCGTGACCACGCCGTCGTTGCCGACGCCCCACGCGGCGTAGATCCGGTTGCCGACGATGTCCATGGCGGTGGCGCCGCGAGCGAGCCTTTGCGCCGCCTTCGGATGGTCGTGGGCCGAGATCGGGCCGTGCAATGAATTGGGCACGGGACCCGTTGCGCCCGGTTCTCCTCCGGGCAACCCGAACGTGCGTACGTACCGCGGCGTCGTCGGATCGTTCGGCCGGCTCCAGTCGTAGATCAGCATCGCCTGCGATTGGCGCCATTGCAGGGCGGGGGTGGCCGAGTTGTTCCTGCTGCCCGGCATGAAGGCGAGGCCGCTCGAGCATTCCCACCAGAGCTTGTGCGTCGAGCGCAGGTTCATCACCTGCGTGACCAGCACCGGGTGCTTGACGTCGGTGACGTCGAACAACTGGTAGCCGGAGATCGACGGCGTGTTGGACTGGCTGTTGCGAAGCAGGTAGACCTTCCCCGGGTCTCCGCCCGGCAACACCGAACCGAGGCACATGCGCACCATCTGCGACTGACCAACCGACGTGCCCGACACCGGCGCGGGAATCAGCGATTGCTCGACCGGATTCCTGGGATCGGTCACGTCGATGATCATCGTGCCGTTGACCCTGCACGGCGAGCCTTGCTCCAGCGGATTCGGCAAGCTGTTCGCCGGACAATTCGTCACCCTTCCGTCAGGAACGCCGCTGTGCTGGCCGACGAACAGGATCGTACGGCCGTCCGGATACGTGATCACGTTCGGTTGATATGTGGGCCGCCCCTGCAGGTCCGTGTGGCCGATCCGCATCATGTTCTGCGCTTCGCCGCTCTGGCTTATCGCCAGCGCGTTCGCTGCGCCGAGCGCCAGGGCCGTGCAAACGGCTGCAGACAACGCGTTGCGGCGCCACTTGCCATTCATGTCGAAATGCATCTCTCCTCCAGTGGTTGACCGGCGGCCGTCGTCGGGACGACGTCGGCGCCGATTGAGAACTACCAGTTGATGTGCTGCACCCGCCCCTTCGGATCGAACCGGATCGATCGCGAATCGGCGTACTTCCACGTCTCGATGTCGCCTTTGACGAATTCCTCCCTGCTCGTTTCGAGGGGTTCTCCCCAGATGGCCCTGACTTCCTTCGCGGTCATGCCTACATGCGGCGCGGTCGCAACGGCGGCCTGATTCGCGCGCCTGCCGCTGTCGACCGGAACCGGCATGGCGGTGAGCGGTACCGCCGCGTCGGCCGGCAGGCTTGCGGCGCCGAGCGAGTCGAACTCGCACGGAAAGTTCTGGTAGATCGGCATTGCGCCCCTTCCCGTGCACTTGAAGATGTCGCCGAACGCAGGAGACGCGGCCGACAACGCGGCAAGGAAGGGAATGGCAATCCGCGCGGCGACGACCAGCATCGAATGTCGGTTCTGCCGCGGGAGGTGAAAGGAACTGCGCCGGCGCGTCGAGCGCGGTGATGCGTCGTCCACGGAATCGTCAACGAGTGCTTCGGGCAGACGAATCTAGCGGCTGGCCGTCGCCGCCGCTTTCATCCGCTTGCGAAAACTTTCGAATTCTTGCGATTCGTTGGCGTTGAACTGTACAAGAACGGACGTATTGCGACCGACTTCGCTGATGACGAGGGCCAGCTGCAGGGGCAATCGGTGCAGACTGGGGACGTCGCCGCTTACGGCGGGTCGAGCGTGCGGAACTGGCGCGGTGTCACGCCGGTGATGCGGTGGAAGAGCACCGAAAAATGACTGTGGCTCGAGCAGCCGACGCAATCGGCGATCTCGGTGATCGGCATGTCCGACTGGCGCAACAGCGCTTTCGCACGCTCGACGCGCCGCTCGAGCACGTAGCGGTGCGGCGCAACGCCGGTCGCCTGCCG
>JAICLP010000378.1 GCA_025925475.1 Burkholderiales bacterium
CCGCTACGCCGGGCGCTGCGACAAGTCGGTGGTGGAGGTAAGCGGGATCGAACCGCTGACCTCTTGCATGCCATGCAAGCGCTCTCCCAGCTGAGCTATACCCCCGCGGCGAACGCGAAATTATAGCGGACGAGAGCCGCGCTCGCAAACCGTGCGCAAGCATGCGTGCGACGATCGTGCACGAGCGCACGCTATGATCGGCGTCGTGTCGTCGCCGCTCCACATCGCTTCTGCCGAGAAGCTCGTCCAGTCGCCACTGAACGAGCGCGTCATCCTCGTCACCGGCGCCACTGGCGGCGTTGGACATCCGCTTTCGCTCGCCTGCGCGCGCGCCGGCGCCACGGTGGTGCTGCACGGACGGATCGTCCGGAAACTCGAAGCGCTCTACGACGAGATCGTCGCCGAAGGCCTTCCCGAACCGGTGATCCTGCCGCTCGATCTCGCGCGCGCCGAAGCGTCCGATTTCGCGAACGTCGCCAACGCGCTGGAAGCACAATTCGGCCGGCTCGACGGACTCGTGCATACCGCCGCGATGCTCGGATCGCTCGGTCCGCTCGAGCATCAATCGTTCGACATGTGGCTTGCGCTGCTGCGCGTGAACGTCGCCGCACCGATGGGCCTGACGCGGATCCTCGTGCCGCTTCTCACTCGCGCGCCGGATGCGAGCGTCGTGTTCACGCTCGACAGCCGCGGCCAGGAGCCGCGCGCGTACTGGGGCGGTTACGCAGTGACGAAGGCCGCGATCGCCGCGCTTGCACGCGAGCTTGCCGACGAATGGGAGAACCGCGCGAACCTGCGGGTGAATGCCGTCGTTCCCGGACCCATCCGCTCGCCGTTGCGCCGGCAGACGCATCCGGGGGAGGACCCGCGCGAGCTTCCTGACGCCGAAGCGCTCGTGCCGCTCTATCGGCACCTGCTCGCCGGACAGCGCAAGGAGGACAGCGAAGTGCTGATCGACGCTCAGGCATGGCTCGCCGAGTCGGTTTGCGCGACGTCGCTTCGTCCATAGCGCAACAGCACGCGCAGACGCCGGAAATCGGCGGCCGGCAGCATGTCGGGCAGGATCAGAATGGTGCGCACGCGCCAGCGGCCAAACGGGCGCCAGACGATGGTCGACAGGCGCGCGCCGACGTAACTGTCGCGATGGACGCGCCCTGCACACGCGCCGCCGTCGCCGTTCACGACGAGTACCGTCAGATCGCCGCGCAATTCGAGTCCGCGCACCGCGCGCGGACCCTGGCGCAACCCGACGACGCGCACGCGGTCGACCGCCCATAGCGCGATGCCGGCGTTCGCAACTGCGATCTGCCACGCATCGAACGGAAGCGTCGCGACGACCGCGCACGTCGCGCAGGCGAGCGACGCGATCAGAAGCGATGCGACGAGCGACGGGGCGAGTGCGACGCGAACGGGCGGCGGCCAGCGCATGCGCCGATCAAACCGCAACCGTTTGTGACGCGCATTCGGCCAAACGGCCGAGATGCCAACGTCAGCTCGATGCTCGGGCGCCGCCTTTCGCGAGCATCAACCACGTCGACACGACGGTGTCCGGATTGAGCGAAATGCTCTCGATGCCCTGCTCGACCAGCCACTGTGCGAAGTCGGGATGGTCCGACGGTCCCTGCCCGCAAATGCCGACGTAGCGGCCGCGCTCGCGGCATGCCGAGATCGCCATGCGCAGCATCGCCTTCACCGCTTCGTCGCGCTCGTCGAACGTCGCCGCCAGCGCGCCGCTTGCATCGCGATCGACGCCGAGCGTCAACTGCGTCATGTCGTTCGAGCCGATCGAGAAGCCGTCGAAATACTCGAGGAAGCGATCGGCGAGCAGCGCATTCGACGGAATCTCGCACATCATGATGATGCGAAGGCCGCTCTTGCCGCGCGACAGTCCATTCTTCGTGAGCAGCTTCAGCACCTCTTCGGCTTCGGTCGTCGTGCGCACGAACGGCACCATCAGCTCGACGTTCGTGAAGCCGAGAACGTCGCGCACGCGGCGCATCGCCTCGCATTCGAGCGCGAAGCAGTCGTAGAAATCCGATGCGACGTAGCGCGACGCGCCACGAAACCCGAGCATCGGATTCTCCTCGTGCGGCTCGTAGCGCGATCCGCCGACGAGGTTCGAGTATTCGTTCGACTTGAAGTCGGACAACCGGACGATCACCGGCTTCGGATGAAACGCCGCCGCAATCGTCGCGACGCCTTCGGCAATCTTCGACACATAGAACTCGGTCGGGCTCGCGTAGCCGCCGATGCGCTCCTCGATCTCGCGCCGCACGTCGCTCGCCTGCTTGTCGAACTCGAGCAGCGCCTTCGGATGGATGCCGACGTTGCGGTTGATGATGAACTCGAGACGCGCAAGGCCGACGCCTTCGTTCGGCAGTTGGCGAAACTCGAACGCGAGCTCGGGATTGCCGACGTTCATCATGATCTTCGTCGGGCACGGCGGCATCCGATCGAGCGCGAGCTCGACCGTCTCGACCTCGAGCAGACCTTCGTAGACGTGGCCGGTATCGCCCTCGGCGCAACTCACGGTCACCGGCGCGCCCTCGCGCAGCGCCTGCGTCGCGTCGCCGCAGCCGACGACCGCCGGAATGCCGAGCTCGCGCGCGATGATCGCCGCGTGGCAGGTGCGTCCGCCGCGGTTGGTGACGATCGCCGCGGCACGTTTCATGACGGGCTCCCAATCGGGATCGGTCATATCGGTCACGAGAATGTCGCCGTCACGGACGCTTTCCATCGCCTCAGTGCCCTTCACGACGCGCACAACGC
>JAICLP010000387.1 GCA_025925475.1 Burkholderiales bacterium
CCAGCATCACCGACAGCATGATCGCGCCGATCGTCACGTGGAAGCCGTGGAAGCCGGTCAGCATGAAGAACGTCGAGCCGTAGACGCCGCTCGAGAGCTTCAGGTTGAGCGAGCTGTAGGCGTGCGTGTACTCGTAGGCCTGCAAGCCCAGGAACGAGAAGCCGAGCACGATCGTGATGAACAGCCAGAACTTGAGCGCGCCGCGGTGCCCCGCCTTCAGCGCGTGGTGGGCGATGGTCAGCGTGCCGCCGGAGCTCACGAGGATGATCGTGTTGATCAGCGGGATGCCGATCGCCTCCATCGGCGTGAATGCCTGCTTGATGTACGGGCCGACCGTCGGCCATTGCGACGCGTAGTTCGGCCAGAGGATCCGCCCGGTCAAGGCGCCACCGAGATCGGGCACCGAGATATTGCGCACGTAGAACAGCGCACCGAAGAACGCCGCGAAGAACATCACTTCGCTGAAGATGAACCAGCTCATTCCCCAGCGGAAGGACGTATCGACGCGCTTGTTGTAGAGGCGGTGCTCCGACTCGCCGATGACACTGCCGAACCAGCCGAACATCATGAAGAGCAGCACGCAGAACCCGGCCAGCACGAACCACGGACCGAACCAGTAGCTGTTGAACCAGAACGCGGCGCCGACCCCCATGAGCAGGAGTGCACACGAGCCGAAGATCGGCCAGTGCGACGGCTGCGGGACGAAGTAATACGGCTTGGCGCCTGCGGTGGCGGTGCTCATCGGTGGCTCCCTGAAAGGGTCGGAGACGATTTTCGCGCGGCGTTTGCCAAATTCGTCTCTGACCCCATTTCGGTTTTGTATCGTCGTGTCTCGTTCACGATCTATCGTGTCCCTCGACCTCGAAGAACGTATACGACAGCGTGATCGTCGGCACGTCCTTCGGCAGCTTCGGGTCGACGACGAACACGACCGGCATGTCGCGCTTCTCGTGCGGCGCGAGCGTCTGCTGCGAAAAGCAGAAGCAGTCGAGCTTCTTGAAGTAGAGCGCGGCCTGCTGCGGGCCGTAGCTCGGAATCGCCTGCCCGGTGATCGGGTGATCGGTCATGTTGACGACCTCGAACATCGCCTGCGTCACGGCGCCCGGATGCACGTCGGTCGCGAGCTGCAGCGCGCGGAACTGCCACGGCAGGTTGCGCAGGTTCGTGTCGAACTCGATGCGCACGGTGCGCGTCGTGTCGACCTGCGTATTCCTGACCGTGTCCGCCGCGTCGATGTTGCGAAGCCCGGTCACCTCGCAGATCTTCTCGTAGAACGGCACGAGCGCGTAGCCGAAGCCGAACATCGCGACGACGACGACGACGAGCTTCATGATGAGCATCCGGTTGCTCCGCGCGATCTCCGCGCGGCGCTGCCGGCCCGAAGCCGCGGCGCTTGTATGTTCCCCCCACGCTTGCGGCTCTCGCCGCTCGCTGCCCCCGGCGGGGGCGGAATTCGCGCCTTGGGGCGGCCCTGCGGCGCTCATTTCCATAGATGCCGGCCGATGGCGACCAGCAGGTACAGCAGCACCGCGCCGCCGACGACGGCGATCGACACCGCTTCGTCGGTGATGAGGCGCGAGACGATGAACCCGAAGAAGAACAGCAGCGAAATCGCGAGGAGGATCAGTCCCGTCCGCCGGTTCGCGGTGCGGATTCGCGCATCGCGTTGCGGATCGCGGTTCATCGGCGCAAGCGAGGATTGCGACATCGGCGGTTCCGCTACTTGACGACCGGCGGCGTCTCGAACGAGTGGTACGGCGCCGGCGACGGCAGCGTCCATTCGAGCGTCGTCGCGCCTTCCCACGGCTTGGCCGGCGCCGGCGCGCCGCCGCGGATGCACTTCACCACCGCCGTCAGGAAGATGAGCTGCGAAAGACCGAAGCCGAACGCACCGATCGTCGACACCATGTTCCAGTCGGTGAACTGCTGGGCGTAGTCGGGCACGCGGCGCGGCATCCCGGCGAGGCCGAGGAAGTGCATCGGGAAGAACGCGACGTTGAAGAAGATGAACGACGTCCAGAAGTGCCAGTCGGCGATCTTCTCGTCGTACATGTGGCCGGTCCACTTCGGGAGCCAGTAGTACGTGCCGCCGAAGAAGGCGAATAGCGTCCCCGCCACCATCACGTAGTGAAAGTGCGCCACGACGTAGTACGTGTCCTGGAACTGCACGTCGATCGGCTGGATCGCGAGGATCAGGCCGGTGAAGCCGCCGATCACGAACAGGAACAGGAAGCCGAGCGCGAAGAGCATCGGCGCCTCGAGCGTGATCGAGCCTCTCCACATCGTCGCGAGCCAGTTGAACACCTTCACGCCGGTCGGGATGGCGATCAGCATCGTCGCGTACATGTAGAACAGGATGCTCGCCGTCGGCATGCCGGTCGTGAACATGTGGTGCGCCCAGACCATGAACGACAGGATCGCGATCGCCGCGAGCGCGTACACCATCGACGCATAGCCGAACAGCGGCTTGCGCGAGAACGTTGGAATGATCTCGGAGATGATGCCGAACGCCGGCAGGATGATGATGTAGACCTCGGGATGCCCGAACAGCCAGAACAGGTGCTGCCATAACAGCGCGTCGCCACCGTGCGCGACATCGAAGAAGCGGAAGCCGACCTTTCGCTGCAGCTCGAGG